>CAYWLF010000065.1:0-10682 GCA_964458875.1 uncultured Gemmatimonadota bacterium | reverse complement strand
TTCACCATAATCCTTATTTATACCTACAGACAGGTCCGTGGTTCCGTATTTCGCGTTCCATCTTCCTAGCCGGTTGCGACGAGCGTGGCCGCCAGGTCTGCGAGAAGCACGGCCACGATTCCCTGGGGGTTGCCGTTGCCGGCCGCCGCTTCGCGTGCCGTCTCGACGTGGCGCGCCGCATCGACCAGCCGTTCGGGCGACAGGGATCGCATTTCGCCGAGCCTGCCGACAATCCCCGGGTCCAGCGCTGCCTCAGGGACCCCGGCCGCTACCGAGGCGGCGTCTCGAATGGTGCGCTCGAGGACGTCCAGCATGCCGGAGAAAGCCCCCCGTGCACCGGCGGGGGGATATCCAGCGGCCAGGCGCAGCCGATCAGCTAGCGAGCCACGTACCGCACACGCGAGGAGGCTTCCCGCTTCCACCCGCGCATCCGGTCCGCCATCGGTGACCTGGTCATTGAGGACGATTCCGATCGAGCCTTCCGCTCGTCGTACGGCGGCCTGCGCTTCCGTCGCGCCCATGCCCCCGTGCTCCGCGAGGAACGCCTGTGCCTCTACGAGAGCAGGCGGGGTGACCCGGACCTCGAGCACGCGCGAGCGGATGGTCGGCAAGAGAGCGCCGGGCCGGCTGGACGTGAGGAAGACCAGGGTGTCCGCAGGGGGCTCCTCGAGAAGTTTGAGAAACGCGTTCGCAGCTTCAGGGCTGGAGGCCTGCGGCACCATCCGCTCGGCGTCGCCGACCACGAATACGGACGATCGCCCCATGGCGGGCCTGCGTACGGCCCTCGCCCTGATCTCTTCGACTATAGGCAGAAAGATCGAAGCGGCCTCGTCCCCTGCGGTGCTCCACAGCGGGTTGGCCCGCCGGACCTGGAGCTCTGCGAGCCGCGCCTCTTCCAGCTTCTGCCTGCGGCGGTCCCCTGAGACCTTCTTCGGGGACGGCAGCGGAAAGAACCAGTGGATGTCCGGATGCTGAAGGTCGTCAGCCAGGCGGCAAGACGTGCACTGACCACAGGGCCTGCCCTGCGGCGCTTCGCACTGTACGAGTGCGGCCAGCCAGAGGGCGAGGCGCTGCTTTCCGATTCCCGGCGGTCCGCGGAACAAGAGGGACTGGGGAATCCGACCGGACTCGGCGGCCCGGTTCAGCCTTGCCTGAAGCTCGGTATGCCCGACTACCTGATGGAGGCTCACGATCGGCCGCGCAGCCAGCGGACGGGATCCACCTGGCGGGGGTTTCCGTCCCGCCCGGGTTCATAGATCTGGAACTCGACGTGCGTTCCGGCAGCAGACCCCGAGTCGCCCCCGACATGGCCGATGACCTGTCCGCCTGTCACCCGATCACCCATGCGCACACGCAGGTCCTGCAGATAGAGATATCCCGACCAGTAGCCGCCTCCGTGATCGACGATCACGGTCTGTCCGAGCACGCCCCTGGAGCCGGCCCAAGCGACTTCACCGGATTCGACGGCAGCGACGGGCGTGCCTCTCGGGGCACCGATACCAATACCCTTCCAGACGTCATCGACGTCAGGTTTTGCCTGTCCATACCGGTACACGACGTTGCCCTGGACCGGCCAATTGAGACTTCCGAGGTCGGACGTCCGAAGGGTCGAGGTAGTGCTCGTCCCGGCCACACGCTCGGCCTCGCGGCGGGCTCTCTCCAGTTCCGCAAGCAGGTTGCCGAGCCGCCGCTCCTCCTCCTCCAGCTCGGAGATCCGCGTCTGTGCCTGCGTCACCCGTCGCTGCGTATTTGCCAGGCGGCGCGCACGCTGTGTCTCCAGGTTCTCCAGGTCCCCTACCTCCCGCTGCTTCTCTCCGCGCAGGGACCTGAGGCGCGCGAACTCCTGGGCCAATTGCTGACGCTGCTCGACCAGCCGCTCATCCAGCTTCTGCACCTGGTCTACCAGCGTGCGGTCGTACCGCGCCACGAGGTGCAGATACTTGTATCGACTCAGCAGGTCGCCAAACGATCGGGCTTCGACCATGACCTGGATGGCGTGCAGATCGCCCCGCTTGTAGATCTCACGGAGCCGGGTCTGCAGTTCCGTTCGGCGCAACACGAGTTCGTCGTGCGTGCGGAGCATGTCCCTCGTGGTCTCATCGACCTGCACCGCGTACGCCTGGATTTGAAGGTCGAGCTCGTCGAGGGCGTTGCGCGAGGAGCCGATCCGTCCCTCGATGTTGGTGATTTCTTCCTCAAAGGTGTGAACCTGGCCTCGTAGATCGTCGTACTCGCGGGCCAGCTGCTGCTTTTCACGGCGGATCTGGTCCAGCCGGTCCTGGCTGTCCCTGATCTGGTCGCCGATCGCACTTTGGGCCGCGAGATCGCCGGCGGAGCAGGCCAGAAACGCAACCAGCAGGACCACCATTCGGCGGAGGCCGGAGCTCACGGTCGGCCGATCAGTAGACATCCAGCCGACGCAGCTCGCGGCGAACCGCACGGCCGGCCGCCAGCATTCCGAGGATACCGGCGAACGCCAGTCCTGCCAGGGTCCACAGGTCGGGGAGCCAGGCCAGGGAGACCAGGGTGCGCTCGACGGCCTGGTGCGTGCCGAAGGTGAGAGCGAGAGCCAGCAGCCCGCCCGCCAGCCCGGTCAACAGCCCTTCGATGAGAAACGGTCGCCTTATGTATGAGTCTGTTGCGCCCACCGTCTGCATGATCGCTATCTCACGCGTCCGAGCGAGAACGGACATGCGCACCGCGATTCCGATGAGGAGGGCGGCCCCGATCGCGAAACTGAGGCCGAGGATCGCGGCCCCGCCGCCGGCGACCCGGCGGAGCGAATAGACCCGGTCCACCCACTCGCGGCCGTACCTCGCCTCTTCCACGAAGTGGTAGCTCGACACCCGGTCTGCGACCGCCCCCACATCGCCAGGGGTGCGGAAGTCCGGCCGGAGAGAGATCTCGAGAGAAGCGGGGAGGGGATTGACCTCGAGGTCCGAATAGATGTCGGAGAACTCGGTCAGTTCCTGAGATGCTTCGAACAGCGCCTCGACCTTCGAGATATACCGGGCCGACTCGACCTCGGGATACGACTCGATCTCGTGCCGAGCGATCTCGATCAACTCTTCGGACGCATCGTCCCGCAGGTAGGCCACGACCTCCACACGCCCCTCCACATCCGACAGGGCCAGGTCGATGTTGTGCGCCGTGAGGGCAAACAGGCCGATGCTGAATACGCTCAGTCCGATGGCCATCACGGACAGGACCGTGAGCGCCGGAGCGCGCCGGATTCCCGAAAGGGCTTCGCGAAGCGGCCTCACGCTAGGATCTCTGCCGCGGAATCGAATACGAGCCGCCCCTGTTCGAGCTCTATCACCCGCACGTCGCGGTGCTGTCGTATGAGCTCAGCGTCGTGCGTGGCCATGAGCACCGAAGTGCCCGACGCGTTGATCCGCTGAAACAGGCCGAACACCCCGGCGGTGGCTCGCTCATCGAGATTCCCGGTCGGTTCGTCGGCCAGGAGGACCAGGGGTTCGTTGGCGAGCGCGCGGGCGACGGCCACCCGCTGCTGCTCACCTCCCGACAGTTCACGCGGGAAGGCCCCGGCTCGCGCGGCAAGGCCGACCTGGTTCAACAGCTTCTGCACCCTGGGGCCGATCTTCGTTCTTGGGGTTCCGGTGACCTGGAGAGCGAACGCTATGTTCTCCTCGGCGGTCAGATTCTCCAGGAGCCGGAAGTCCTGGAAGATGTAACCCACGCGCCGCCGAAGATCGGGAAGGTCACGCCGCTTGATCCTGCTCGAACTGTACCTCGACACCCGAACCTCTCCGGAGCTTGGTCGATGCAACATGTGAACGAGCTTGAGAATCGTCGTCTTTCCGGCTCCGGACGCTCCGGTCAGGAAGGCGAATTCGCCCTTCTTGAGATGAAACGTGACGTCGAGGACCGCGGGAGTGGACCCGCTGAAGCTTTTGGTGACCGAGCGAAGCTGTACCACCCTGCGCTACCTCCCCCGGCAGCAGAAACGAATACACTGGGCAACGGCGGCCTTCATGGACGAAGGATCGGCCAGCCCGCGGCCCGCGATGTCGAATGCCGTTCCATGATCCGGTGACGTGCGCGGAAAAGGAAGACCCGCGGTGACGTTGACTCCCGTATCGCCCGCCAGGGTCTTGAGCACCGCCAGGCCCACGTCATGGTACGGAACCACCACCGCGTCGACCGCGCCCTCGAGGCACTTCCGGAACACCGTATCTGCCGGGAATATACCCATAATGTCGGCGTCTCCGGCGGCCGCGAGCCGCTCCGCGGCGGGCACCAGCACTCGCTCTTCTTCGTCGCCAAACAGACCCTGCTCCGAAGCGTGTGGGTTGACGCCGGCGAGCGCAAGACGCGGTCGATCGATGCCCCACCAGTCCCGGAGGGCCAGGGCCGCGATCGTGGAGCGGCGGACCACGAGTTCGACATCGAGGAGATCCGGGACGCTCCGGAGGGGCACGTGCACGGTGATGAGAGCGATGCGGAGCGGTCCGCCCAGCACGGTCTCTTCCGCGGACATGACCATCGTCACGTCGGCCACTCCGCAGCGATCCCTGAGAAACTCCGTGTGCCCCGGGAATTCGTAGCCTGCGGCCCTGAGCGCGCTCTTCGCGATCGGGGCCGTGACGAGCCCATCGACCTCTCCGGACAGGGCCATCGAAATACCAAGTTCAATGGCCCGCGCAGAGTGGTCGCCGGCCTCCCGCTCGCCGCAGCCGTCGGACCCGGTGCCCGTGGGGATGAACTCCACGTTACCGACAGATGGAACACCCGGACTCGGAAAGGCGGACTCGGGGCCCATGACGACGAAGTCAGCCGCCCCGGCGAGAGCCGGATCCGCGAGCGCCGCCCAGGCAACCTCGGGCCCGATTCCTCTCGGGTCACCCAGGGTGATCGCAATCCTGGGTCGGTGGAATGTGTCCGGAATGTCGCGCTGGGACTGGATCGGGACCACCCTGTCTCGGGTCCGCTCAGAGCCTGATATCGACGTACACTTCGCTTCGCAGCTCCTCGAGGAATCGAACGTAACCCTTTTCGTTCAGCAGGCTCTCGCGGATTTGCTCGCGGACGTCCTCGAGGTCCCACTCGCCTTCAGACTGATATCCCGTGATCCGGACGATGGCGAACACGGGACGGCCCGGCATGAATCCCTCGGTCTGGAAAGGACCGACCACCGATCCCGGCACGGGATTCGTCAGGGCCTGCACATAGGCTTCCCCGAACTGACTGATCTGGTCGTATGGAATCTCGGGGAAGCGCACCGGCACTTCGCGGACGCCGTACCGCTCTGCCATGACCCGAACGTCGGCTCCCTCCCGGATCGAGTCGGCCACGGCGATAGCCAACTCTCCCGTACGGCGGAAATCGGTCTCGTCGATCACGGGTTGGATGAGAATGTGCCGGATCTTCCTCTCGCCGCCCCGTACATTGTCCACCCGGATGATATGGTAGCCGAACCGTGTGGCCACCGGACCGACGGGTTGACCGGTGCGAGCAGCCCACGCCGCATCGGCGAACGCGGGCACCAGAAGTGACCGCTGGATCCAGCCCAGGTCGCCGCCCTGCTCCCGGTTTGACATGTCCATGGAATACTGGCGCGCCGCGATCTCGAAGTCCGTCCCATCCCTCAGCTCGGTCAGCACCTGCTCGGCGAGCGCGATCGAGCTGTCGCGGGCCGCTTCTCCGGGTGCGGGCTCGATCACCACTTGCTCGAGTGAGATCGAAGCGGGCCGGGTCTGACCGACCAGGTTCGTTTCGTAGTACGCCTGGATTTCCTCCTGAGTGACCGAAACGGGAGGGAGATTGTCGCGATTCATCCGAATGAACTCATCGATCATCATCTGCGAGCGAACCTGTCCGCGCAGCCACTGGCGATACTGAACCAGGGATCGTCCTGACTTGGTGACCGCGTCCTGGAACTCGGTGGCCGTCGGGAACGAATTGCGGATCTCACGGAACCGACGATCCGTCTCACCGTCGAGCTGGTCCGGTGGCACCTGGATGTCGGTTTCCTTGGCCTTTTGCAGCAGAATACGCGAGTCGACCAGGTTGGTCAGGGTCTCCATTGCCGCGGCATCGAATTCGGGCGTTCCGATCTCGGGGATCTCGGCACCCTGGGCTCCCGCCTGGACGATCGACTCTACGATCTCGCTGTACAGGACGGCCGTGTCGCCCACGATCGCGACGATGCGGTCCACGGTCTCGACGGAGTCTGAAGCGATGCCTGCCGGGCGCTCCGCTGACGGATCGGCGCCCGTTGGCTCCTGCGCTACGGCCGCCGACACGAGTCCCGCGATGATCCACAGCGGGATGCTGGAGATCCCTACGGTCCCGGCCAGCCTGGCGATGTTCATCCGACCTCCACCCGGGTTCCCTCGTCCTCGACTCTGGGCGCTTCCGTTGGCGGCGCCGCGGGCCCAACCCCTGCGGCACGTAACTCACCGGCCCGGCGGGCAGCGCTCCTCACACCGCTGTCGTCTACACGTACGGGGAACCGCGGATCCAGTACGACGCGGAATTCTCCCAACCACGGAAGGGCTCGCGATCGAGCCATAACGCCCTGCAGGAAGTAGTAGCCCTGCTCGTCGATGTCGAAACGCGGATTGGCCACCAGCTGGCTGGTGATCCCCATCCGCGCCGCGACGTGACTCAACTGGTCCGCCAGCCCGACGGCCAGCGCTTCGCGCTCTTCGGCGGTGACGGCGACACCGGAACTGGCGGCAGCGGTAATCAATATTTCGTCCCGCGCCAACTGCATGAGATAGTCGTGTACTTCGTCTTCCGAGGCCTCGGCGAAGACCCCGCGCATGTCGTCCCGCACGAGAAACAGGCGCCTGATTTCCTCCACCGAAAGATCGCCTCCGCTCCATGTCACCAGCTTCAGACCGTCTGGAATCCGGCTCACCGCCAGCGTCGGATCACGCGCGATTTCGGAGACCCTGTCCGGAGCGCCCTGCATGACGACGCGCTGTGCATCCCCGACCGCGCTGTCCAGGGCTTGCTGCTGACGCTGTTCTTCGCGACGCTCCAGAACGAGCCGATAGAGCTGCTCGCGCGAGCTCTCGAAGTCGGGCTCCCGTCTCGCCTCGACGCGATAGATCAGGATTTCGTCTTCGGATGCGAAGACCGGGCTGATCTCGCCCGGTTGGAGGGTGAATACCACCGAGTCGGCACTCGGCGGAAAGTCGTCATGCCCCTGGTACGCGAGGATCTGTCCCCTGGCCTGGGCCGGTTCGTCGCTCTTCTCCCTGGCCACGGCGACGAAGTCGGAGCCACCCACCAGGCGCTCTCGGATCGATCGCGCCTCGGCGAGCAGGCTGTCTCGCACGTGGGCCCCGCCGTCCGTGGGCACGGAGAACAACACTCGCCGCACGTCCAGCCGAGTGTAGGGCTGCCGCATCTCGAAGTACTCCCGCAATTCCTCTTCCGAGGGCTCGATCCCCTGCATCACGACGCTGTCCCGATAGCGCATGACGGCGATGGCCGACAGGTGCCGACCGTCTTCCATGAGCCGCGTATAGTCCAGCGACCGGGTCGTGTCCGGATCCTCGTACAGCGTGGACAAGACCACGAAATCAGCCCACAGCTGAGAGAACTCGCCGGCCCAGTAGGGAGTCAGCGCGGAGTCGGGGATGGGGGAGTTGGCCATCAGCTGGCCCAGCTCCTCCTGGTCGAGGGTGTATCCGGCCGCGGTCGCCGCGGGACGCGCGTGGCTGGTCAGGGCGTCTTCGAAGGCCCCACACCCGCCGGCAACGCAGGCCGCCGCGATCCCGACCAACACGAGAATTCTATTCATACGATTCCAGGCTGTCCTTGTACGAGATGAACTCGAGGACTCCCACGGACTCAACCGGATGGGACTCCTTCGAGCAGTTCCAATGCCGCGACCAACGTTGGGAGCAGGGGTTCCACCCCGGCGCGCGCAAGCCATAAGGATAACGGCTGCGTGCGTCGCACTTCAACCGCGATCTGGCGGTCGGTCAGTGCGTCCCTGAGTAGAGCGAGACGCGGAACGGAGTCGGGTCCAAAGTTCATGCGCGCATCGGCGTCCGACACACGCAGCCACTCTACGCCGAGACGTGTCCCCAGGAGGCGCAGACGCACGGAGGCGAGAAGCCGGTCCGCGGGCCGCGGAATCGGGCCGAATCGGTCCCGGAGCTCTTCTTCCAGCGCACCCAGCTCCGCCGTGTCCCGCAGGCGTGCGATTCTCCGGTACAGGTTCATCTTCTGGTCGGCGCCGGCGATATACTCATCCGGCAAGTAGGCCTCACCCTCCACGTTGACCTGGGTGGCTGGCGCGGCCGATTCCTCCTCCTCGCCTTTCATCCGACGTACCTGTCTTTCCAGCAGCCTCTGGTATGTATCGAACCCCACGGCCTGCGCAAAGCCCGACTGGTTGGCGCCCAGCAAATTGCCGGCGCCCCTCAACTGAAGGTCCTTCAGGGCGACCCGGTAGCCCGATCCCAGTTCCGTGTGATGCTCCAGTATGCGCAGTCTCTGCACCGCCTCTGGAGTGACTCCCTCCGGTACGAGCAGATAGCAGTAAGCCCTGTGGTGAGACCGTCCGACCCGGCCCCTGAGCTGATACAGCTGTGCCAGGCCGAACCGGTCCGATCGATGCACGACCATCGTGTTAGCCGTGGGGACGTCGAGCCCATTCTCGATGATCGATGTCGAGACCAGGATATCGATCTCCCGATCCATGAGGGCGGCCATCGTGTCCTCCAGGGCCCGCTCGTTCATCCGCCCGTGTGCCACCGCGAGTCGGCCCCCCGGGGCCAGCCTCCGCACCCTCTGTGCGAGGGCCTCGATGGTCTCGATCCGGTCGTGCACGAAGAAGACCTGACCTGCCCGGTCCAACTCCCGGCGGATCGCGTCCTGGATCACCGCGTCGCTCCATGGGAGCACGTGCGTGATCACGGGCATCCGGTCCCGCGGCGCCGTCTCGATCAGGGACAGGTCACGCAGTCCACCGAGTGCCAGCTGCAGGGTCCGTGGGATCGGCGTTGCGGTCAGCGTAAGGACGTCGACCGTGCGCTTGAGGTCCTTGAGCCGCTCCTTGTGGCGTACGCCGAAGCGCTGCTCTTCGTCCACGATCAACAGTCCCAGGTCCTTGAACACGACATCGGAAGACAGCAGGCGGTGCGTTCCGATCGCCACGTCGATCCGGCCTTCCACCAGGTCCAGCAGGCCCGACTTCTGCTCGGCCGGTGTGCGAAGCCTGGAGAACGCGGCCACCCTGACCGGGAAGCCCGCGAGGCGTTCGGCGAACGTGTGGAGGTGCTGTTCGACCAGGATGGTGGTGGGGGCGAGGACCGCCACCTGCTTTCCATCCTGGATGGCCTTGAATGCTGCCCGGATCGCGATCTCCGTCTTGCCGTACCCCACGTCGCCGCATACGAGGCGGTCCATGATCGAGGGTGTTTCCATGTCGCGCTTCACGTCGAGCCAAGCGGATCGCTGGTCGGGAGTATCCTCGTACAGGAAGGAAGACTCCATCTCGCGTTGCCACCGGGTATCGGCGCTGAACTTGAATCCGTCGCTCACGCTGCGGTGCGCGTAGAGATCGAGGAGCTCGGTGGCCATCGCCCGGATCGATTCCTCGGTACGGCTCCTGAGCGTCTTCCACTTCTTGCCGCCGAGTTTGTGAACGGCGGGTGGGCGGGATGCCGGATCCGGATCGCCGACGCCCGTCCACTTCTCGATGAGGTCGAGGCGATAGTGCGGCACGCGGAGGATTTCACCCTCCGCGTACTCGATAGTCAGGGTCTCGACGGTCTCCTCGCCCACCCGGACCCGCTCCAAACCGGCGAATCGACCGACCCCATGATCCAGATGAACGACGTAGTCGCCCGGCGCCAGCGAAGCGATGGACTCCAGGGGAGCCACTCCGTGCAATCGCTGGTGCCGCCGGACGCGCCTCGACCGGGCGAAGATTTGATGATCGGTCAGGACGAGCAGGGGCTCCGGTCCGGGGATGCGGAAGCCGCCGCTCAAGCCCCCGATGGCTACGTCGACGCGAGAAGCGAGGGGCGCGCCCGCCGCGTCAGCGAGTATCTCCTGCATGCGTTCCAGCTGCCCCGAGCTGTCGCACAGGATGAGAGTTCGGTCGCCCCGGTCCACGGCGACCCTGATCTCATCCACCAGGAGTCCGATCCGCCTTTCGATCGGCGGGTGCGGATCGAGCCCGAGCCGAACGGTGGCGTCGCGTGCGGGTGAATCCACGTGCACGACCGCGAGCCGCTTCATCCCCTCGGCGACTGCCGGCGGTGGAAGAACGAGGTCTTCGGCGGGAGGAGCCTCTTCGTCTCCGAGGTCCTCGCGTGCCTGGCGGATCTCCCGCCACAGTTGTGTTCGGCGCTGTTCGTCGCACGCGGCTCCCTCGAACAGCAACAGAGTCTCGTCGGGCAGCAATTCGAGCAGGCTGCGGCGTTCGACCTGCACGCCAGCTTCCTCGAACAATTCGCGCGACAGGGCGACCGGGAGGATCGTCGCCTCGTTCAGCCTCTCGGTGGACCGCTGCGACAGGAGGTCGAAACGGCGAAGCGACTCGACCCGGTCGTCCCACAACTCGATCCGAAGCGGCTCTTCGGCGCCGAACGGGAAGACGTCCACGATGCCCCCCCGGACGACATAGTCCCCGAGTTCGCGCACGCCCGTCGTGGCCTCGAACCCCATCGCGTCCAATCGGTCTGCCAGTT
>CAYWLF010000064.1:0-10693 GCA_964458875.1 uncultured Gemmatimonadota bacterium | reverse complement strand
GGTCCGGCGCGCGTCTACGGCCTCGCTAGTCCTCGATGAGGGCCGCGTAGGCCTCGGGCGTGAGGAGGTCATCCATTTCCGAAGGATCGGTCGCCCGCACCCGAATCATCCAACCCTCGCCGTATGGATCCGAGTTCACCAGTGCGGGATCCTCTTCCAGGGTCTCGTTGACGGCAACCACCTCGCCCGAAATGGCGCTGTAGAGATCCGAGACGGCCTTCACAGCCTCGATCGTCCCGAAGACTTCCATCTTCTCGAACGCATCACCGGGGGAAGGAAGCTCTACGAACACGACGTCGCCTAGCTCTCCCTGTGCGTAGTCCGTGATCCCGATCAGGAACTCGCCTTCCACTTCAGCCTCGCGGACGTATTCGTGCTCCTCGGTATACTGGAATCCTTCCGGGATCCCTGACATGGCAGCCCTCGCAATCGTTCACTTGTGGTAATCCGTCCGGCGCTCTCGCCGGTCGGGAGGAGACTATATCGAGCGACGGCCCGGCGCTCAAGATCCCGCGCTAGGAATCCTGACCGCGCCGCAGCTGGCGACGCTTCTTTCGGTCGATCCGTCGCCGCTGACGAGCGTCGCGCGCGGACTCTCCCGGCAGGCGGACCTTGACCTCGACGCCTCCCATGATCGCCAGCCCCCTGATGACCAGCCGCGGAGCGTCCGGGTCCTGGTCGACACCGACCTGGTCGACGCCCTCGAATCCGCCCATGAATCCGAAGCCGTGTGTTTCGACGGCCAACCCCGGGGGGACGAGGACTTCCGCTCCCCCCATGATCGCGAGGATGTTCACCTCAGTGACGCCGGGCGGCATCTTCGCCTCCCTGAAGTCCAGACCGGCGCCCCCCATGATCGCCAACGACTGCAGCTTCCGGGGTGGTGTCCACTGCCCCTTCTTCTCGTAACCCCCCATAATCGCGATCTGGAATCCGTGCGCCCGGACGGCTTCGGCCGGAGCTCGCTGCACCGCCGGCACCTGGGAGTCGACCGGGGCGGACGCGAGCACGGGCAGGCCGATGAGCAAGTCGTCGAGCTGCGGTCGCGAGGTGGAGACATAGGCCGAATCGAGGCGAGATTCGAATTCCTCCACGGTCAGGTTGTCCGCCGCGTAGTGGTCGATCAGCAGCTGTATGGTGTGCTCCCTCTCGCGCTTCAACGGCACCGGGGGTTGAATCGGGTCGTCCGACATACAGCTGTCTCTCCTTCGCGTCTCGGATCCTGCTTACCCGTGGGCCTTGCAGCAGCCGCCCCAAGATAGGGGGGGGGCCATCTTCACGCACCGAGCAGCGAACCGCTCCCAGCCGTTGCGCGGCCGGGGCCGCCTTCACAACTTCGATTCAGGCCCTGCCGCACGAGCGGCGGTGGCACCGGTGTGGTGCCCGATGTCCCACTCTTCGAAGGGAGGTGATCCAGTGTCCGATAGATCCGAGCCTGGCTCGACACGGGCGAGCGGTCGCCTCGGCGTGAGCCGCTGAGGAGGTTAGCACCTCCCGCGCCTCTTCCGAGCGCGCATGCCTGACGAGCGGAGCCGCCGTTGCACCGCGTCGAGTCAGGTCGAAGAGAGGGCCGTGGACTCCGACCAAGAGTCCGCGGCCCTTTCTGTTGGGCCCTGACCGTAGCCGTGGCTGGTAAACCTTCTGATTGAGCGTAGACAACGGTGGATTTCGGCAAGTATACGGGAGCCGGAAACGACTTCGTTATAACCGAGGCCCGGTGGCCCGATGAACAGGGCGCGCTGGTCGCGCTGCATGTTTGCGACCGGGCTACGGGAGTCGGAGTGGACGGCCTGGTGCTGGTGTGGCGTATCGAGGCCGATCGGGTGGGAGTGCGCTTCTTCAACCCCGATGGCTCGGCTTTCGGCACGTGTGGCAACGGCACCCGCTGCGCAGCGCGGTTCGCGGTCGATCGGGGACTGGTCGAGGGCTCGCCCTTCGTCATCGAGACCTCCGACTCCGTGATCGAGGCCCAGGTCGATACGGGCCGCGATTGGGTGGATCTCGAGTACCGCATGCCGGTCGAGGTCGTCCGCAGCATTCCGGTGCAAGGACCGTTCGGGCCGACCGAGGGTTGGCTGGTCAGTATCGGCGTCCCCCATTTCGTCGTCCCCCTCGGCTCGAAACCGCGGGGGTCGATCGATGACGTGTGCCGGAAGATCCGTCACGACCCGGCCCTCGGACCCGAGGGCGCGAACATCAATCTCGTCAGCCTGGAGAGTCGGACACGGGGCGCCATCCGCACGTTCGAGCGCGGGGTGGAAGGCGAGACTCTGGCCTGCGGGAGTGGGGCGATGGCGTCCGTTTTTGCGCTGCGCGCCGCGGGCCTGTGCGAGCCCGGATTCGACCTGCGGGTGATGGGCGGTTGTGATCTGCGGATTCGCGTGCCCGACGAACCGGGCCCGGACGGAGACTGGCGCCTCCACCTGGCCGGCCCGGCGAGCCATCTCTTCGACGGTCGCTTCGCCGATCGGCAACCGGGTCTCGATCTCGATACGGGCGCCGAGACCGGGTGAAGAGCAACGCCGGGTGAACGGAATCGCCGGACCGCTTCTCGAGTGGTTCCGAGCGCGCCGGCGTGACGTCCCGGGCCGGAACGAATCGGATCCGTATCGCATCTGGATCGCCGAAGTGATGGCGCAGCAGACTCGCATCGCGACGGTCATTCCCTACTACGAGGCTTTCCTCGAGCGCTTTCCCGACGTGGATGCCCTCGCGGCCTCTCCCCTCGACGACGTGTTGAAGGCGTGGGAGGGACTGGGGTATTACGGGCGGGCGCGCAACCTGCACAGGGCCGCGGGCGAGGTCCAGGCACGGTATGGAGGCCGGTTGCCCGAGGATGTCGATGCCCTGCGCTCCCTGCCCGGTGTCGGCGCCTACACGGCGGGGGCGATCGCCAGCATCGCGTTCGGCCGGCCCGAGCCGGCGGTCGATGGCAACGTTCGGCGTGTACTCTGCCGCCTGCATGACCTCGAGAAGCCCACCGCCCGCCGCCTCGATGCGTTGTGCCGCGAACTGATCGCCGAAGCACGTGGTACAGCCGGCTCCCTGAACCAGGCACTGATGGACCTTGGCAGTTCGATCTGCACGCCGAGAGCGCCTGGCTGCGACGAGTGCCCGGTGGCCTCCCAGTGCATGGCTTTGCGGAACGACACGGTTGCCTCTCGGCCAGCCCGACGCAGGCGTCCGCCACTCCCGCATCGGGATATCGCCGCGGCCCTGGTGTGGAAGGGTCCCCTACTGTTGATCGCCCGCCGTCCCGAAGAAGGTCTTCTGGGTGGCCTGTGGGAATTCCCGGGTGGAAAGGTGGATTCGGGCGAGACTCCGACCGAGGCAGTCCGACGCGAGGTGCGGGAAGAACTCGGCATCGAGGTGGAAGTCCTGGGCAAGGCAGCTGCGATCGATCACGCCTACAGTCACTTCCGGATCACGCTCCATCTGTTCCACACGCGGTGGACCGAGGGTGTACCGTCCTCTCGCGAGAACCCGGCAGGCTCTCCCCGGTGGGTTCTCCCGGCCGAGTTGACGCGCTACGCGTTTCCGGCGGCCAACAAGGCCGTCATTCGGCGACTCGTCCTCGGGGAGGAGCGGGCGCCGGAGTCTCCCGGGCCGGCATGACACGCACCCAGGCGGCCGCGGCCGCGATCAGCGCACCGCCGGCCACGAAGCCCATCCCTGGTCCGAGAGCACCGTACGCCCACCCGGCAGCCACCGGTCCGATCACCCGCGCCAGGGCGCTGGCCGATTGATTCACGCCCAGGACCTGGCCCTGTTCGTTCGCCATCGCGCGTCGTGAAACGAGACTTTGCAGGGAGGGCGCGAGCAGTCCCCACCCGACCCCCACAGCCAGCAGGCTGAGGATCGTCGCCAGGATGCTCTGCCCCAGTCCCATGGCGATCACGCCGGCCGAGAGAAGCGCCCCGCCGAGCGCCGCGTTCGCCTGCTCACCGTACCGTTCGACCATCGGACCGATCAGTGCCCCCTGCACACCCGCTGATACCATTCCCACGAGGGCGAACATCCCCCCTGCGTAGAGTGCCGTGAGACCGAGCGGATTCTCGAGGAACAGGGGGAAGATGGTCGTGAACCCGGCGAAGCCCATGGTGCCGAGGAAGAACACGCCGATGGGCTCGCGCAGGCGCTTCCTCGCCAGGACCTGCGCCGCGGTCCGAGCCCTGCCTGTTACCGCCGACAGTGCCCCGAATCCATCGCTCACCCTGTTCTCCACGGCCAGGGATTCCGGCAACCAGAACCAGGCGGCGGTCGCGGCGGCGAGGCTGAGCCCCGCGGCCACGAAGCCCGGAACGCCATAGCCCCAGGGGCTGAGACCTCCTCCAATCGCAGGCCCGAAGATAAAGCCGAGGCCGAATGCGGCGCCGATCATGCCCATGCCACGCGCCCTCCGCTCGATCGTGGTGGAATCCGCGATGTAGGCCTGGGCCACCGGGATGTTGGCGCCCATGATCCCGGCGATGACCCGCGAGAGGAGGAGAACCTCGAGAGACCTGGCCAGCCCGAACACGACGTACGAGGCGGCTGACCCGAAGAGCCCCAGCAGGAGCAGCGGCCGCCGTCCGTACCGGTCTGAAAGCGATCCCCACACTGGAGCGAACACGAACTGCATCGCCGAATACGAGGCGATGATCAGGCCCACTTCGAAGGGCGAGGCTCCCAAGTCGGTCGCATAGAACGGAAGCAGGGGCAGGACGATCCCGAAGCCGACCAGGTCCAGAAACACCGTCAAAAAGACGATTCCCAGTGCCACGGAGCCCGCTTTTCGTGTGCTCATGTTTCCTCGGGACGCGGGCTCACATCATCGAGCCCTGCGATCGCCGGAACCTCTTCGCCCTGTTCGCGCATGTGAACCACGTGCGCCCTTATCGAGGCGTCCGCCGCCCGCTCCAGTCTGCCGTCGAGCGGGCCGTAGACCAGTCGGCGGAGCTCATCCACGGTGCGTGCGCCCGAGTGGACGGCTTCAACCACCTGTGCGTGCCTCTCGATACGGTGATCCCTGTAATGCTTCAGGCGAGCCTCCCCGTCATCTACCGGCGAGCCGTGTCCCGGATACAGCCGACCCGGACGCAGAGACAGAACACGGCTGAAGCTCGCCAGGCAAGCCCCGACTTCCCCATCGGGGTGGAGGATGGCGCTGCTTCCCGTCCCCAGGACCAGGTCCCCGGCGAACACGGCGCGATCGGGCTCGAGCAGGTAGGCCACATGGTCCGCCGAGTGTCCGGGGGTCGGAATTGCGCGGAGCTTGAATTCTCCTCCGTCTACCGCCAGCACCCCGTCGTCGTCCAGGACCCGACCGGGCAGACCCCGGCGCTTGAGCGTTTCGGCCGACGCGGCGACCGGGGCCGAGAAACGCAGGGCCGCCTGCTCCGCGATTCCCGAGTGGTCCAGGTGAGCGTGGGTCAGACAGATCGCCTCCACCGGCCGATCCGCAACCAGTGATTCGAGCCGTTCGATCTGCCCCCCGATCCGGGGCCCTGGGTCTATCAGCACCACCCGCCGCCGGCCCACCGCGTAGCAGCGAGTACCGTCGAGGGTCAGGGGACCCGGGTTCGACGAGACGAACCAGGTGACGGGGACGTGGGGCATCTCGGTCAGTCGGCCTCGTCGTACCCGGGCTCGCCCGGGAGCACTGGGCGCACGGTATCTCCCCGGACCAGCAGTCGCGGCTCTAAGGGCTGCGGCACATGGCCGTGGAACTTCTCGAGCAGACGCGCGAGGTCGGGTTCGCCGGCCAGATCCTGGAGGGTGCTGCGCGTCGGGAACAGCATCGGGAGTTCACCAGCCGCGAATCTGCGTACCGCCTCCGCCGGAGCGATCCACAGGAAGCCGGACAGTTCTTCGGTGAGCTCCGGGATCGGGCGCTCGCCCCCCGCGAGGATGGTCAGGAAGAACCGGGTGTCGTAGCGACGGGCAAACCGGGCCGGCGTGACCCACCGGGACATGTATGCCGCCCGCAGATTTTGAAACGTGGCCCCAAGGGATAAGGCGGCATCCGCGAAATCGATGTCTCCCGCCAGGACGCGCGCCCGCACCTCTGCCGCGGCACGCGAGTCCAGGGGACGGTCGCTGGGCAACAGGCCGGTCTCCTCGAACATTTCCCTGAGAGCCGCGACCGCCGCCGGCGCTTCCGTCTCGCGCAGCGCGGCGGGCAGGAGATCGAGGGCGGCGAGCGAACTATCCGCGTCGTCGACCACTCCTCCCGCGAACACGTAGGCGCCCGCCGCGAATCGTGCCGTATCCGGTCGGCGCAGCAGCAGCACCTGGTATGGGCCGTCGGTCGGCGGGGACCAGGCCGTGATGATCGTGGCCGCAGGCCGGGGTCGGGCGGGCTGTTCGCCGCGGTCGATGTGCCCGCGCGCAAATTCCTCCCGTTCTATACGCTCCGTGGCGCGGCGCAGGTCGCTCAAATGGGGATTTCCGACAGCGCGAACAGGGCGATCGCCACCATGATCAGGACGACGGCAAGTACCAGCCCGATGCCCATCGGAAGCAGGACTGCTGCCGCCGCCCGGCCAGTCGTGGTCGAATGGGCCTGCCTCAATCCGCTCACCAGAACGATGACATACCAGACCTGCAGCGCGACCACGAGCGCGACGTATGACACCACGTAGATCGCCCGGAAAATCCCCGGAGCGAACCCCACTGACCCCAGTGGCGGCGGCAGAATGGCGGTCACCAGGCCCACCCCGCTGCCGTAGCACAGCACCGTGGCGGTGGCCGCAATCCCTCGCCGACCCGGTACAAGGAGCATCACGAAGAGGTGCTGCCCCAGCGCTACAAGTCCGAGGCCGAACAGGACCGCGAACGGCGTGAGGAAGAAACTGAGCAGCTGGATCTCAAGTGTCAGTCCGAGCTGCTCTGCGGCCCCCCATGGACCCCACGCAAACCAGAACAAGCTCAGCAGGCCCGCGAGGATCGCCACGATCAGAAAGTACAGGAGGGGACGGGAGAACGGCCCTGCCCACGAGACGCGCGCAAAGAACCGATCGGGGTAGGTCAGGCATTCCCACCACGTGAGGGCGAGATTTGCCGGAAACGGCGCCGACTCGTCTTCCCAGGCGATGGGCCCCGCGGCCCGGTTCACCAACTTCGGCCTTTCGGTGAATCCGCGGGGCCGACCCGGAAGCGCGCGTCCACCGCGACGCTCGTCTGGCCTTCCGGAAACGCGAGGTACGGATTGATGTCCATCTCCTGAATCTCGGGGTGGTCGCCCACCATCTGGCTGACGCGTTCGATCACTTCGGAGAGTCTCTCGAGGTCGACGCCTTCCTCGCCTCGCACACCCTCCAGGATCCGGTATCCGCGCAGCGAGCGGATCATCTCGAGAGCGTCCACGGTACTCACCGGCTGAACCCGGAAGGCCACGTCACGCAGAACTTCCACGTACACGCCTCCCAGTCCGAACATGACGATCGGACCGAATTGGGGCTCCATGGTCATACCCACGATGGTCTCGCGCCCACCGGTCCACATGCGCTGTACCAGCACACCGGCATCGCGCGCCGCGGGGCTCTCGCTATCCAGTGTCTCGACGACTTCTCTCCACGCCGCACGAAGGCTTTCATCGTCGCGCAAGTCCAGCTTCACCACCCCCGCTTCCGTCTTGTGCACGATGTCCTGGGAGACAGCCTTCAACACGATCGGGTAGCCCATCTCGCGCGCCGCATCGACCACGTCCTCTTCTGTGGTCGCGATACGGAAAGGTGCGACCGGGATGCCGTAGCACTCCAGGATCTCGAACGACTCGGGAACCGTGAGGCGCTCCCGCTCCTCGCGAAACGCCGACGCGATGATCTGTCGGACGCGAGACGCGTCCACGTCGAACCTCCGGACCTCCACCACCGGACGGTCCAACCACTGCCGGTATCGCCACATCGCGCCGAGCGCCCGCGCCGCAGACTCAGGAAACCGATACGCAGGGATAGGCGTGTCCTGAAGTTCCGCCATCCCCTGGGGCAGGCCCCGCTTGCTCATCAGCACCGCCAGGACCGGCTTTCCGCATCCCTCCGCTCCGCTGTTGATCGCCGCGGCGATCACCGGGGCTTCGAGACCGAGCGGTACGTACGAGGCGATGACGGCGTCGATTCCAGGATCTGCCGAGATGATCCGCATGGCGCGTTCGACCTGTTCCGGTGTGGCGCTCGCGATCATGTCCACCGGGTTCGCCACGCTGGCCTCAGCCGGCAGGTGCTCTCGCAACCGGGCCTGGGTCTCCTCCGACAGAGGCGCCACCTCCAGTCCGAACCCTTCGCATGCGTCAGCGATGATGATCCCGGGACCGCCCGCGTTCGTGAGTACGGCGACCCGCCGACCCTTCGGAAGCGGAGCCTTGCTGAACGCGATCGCTGCGTCGAACAACGCCTCAACGGTGTCCGCCCGCAGCACGCCGCACTGGGCGAACAGCGCGTCCGTGGCGATGTCCACCTGGGCCAGGGCGCCGGTATGGCTCGAGGCCGCTTTCGCCCCGGCCTCCGAACGGCCCGCCTTCACGGCCAGCACCGGTTTCCTGCGGGTGGCACGCCGAGCCAGGGTCGTGAAATGGCGAGGGTTCCCGAACCCCTCAATGTACATCAGGATGACCCCCACCTCGTCATCGTCCTGCCAGTACTCTATCAGGTCGTTGCCGCTGACGTCCGCCTTGTTTCCCATCGAGACGAACTGGCTGATGCCGATCCCGTATTCCATGGCGTAGTCGAGAATCGTCATGCCCATCGCGCCCGACTGACTCATGAACGCGATGGGTCCGTTCGGCGGCATCGCCGGCGCGAAGGTGGCGTTCATGGACACGGCCGGCGACGTGTTCATCAGCCCCATGCAGTTGGGGCCGACCATGCGCAGCCCGTTCTCGCGCACCAGGGCCAGGAGTTCTCGCTCCAGTTCGACTCCATCGCCTCCGACTTCCCGGAAGCCGGCCGTGATCACGACGATTCCTTTCACGCCTGTGGCGACGCACTCTCGCACGACTCCGAGCACCAGCTGCTTTGGGACGACGATCACCGCCAGGTCGGGAACGGTGGGAAGGACCCCGATGGACGGAAACGCGGGCACGGAGTTCACGGAATCGGCGGTGGGGTTCACCGGATACACCGGTCCCGTGAAGCTGCTCCCGACGAGGTGCTTGAGCATTCCGTTGCCGATGCTCCCGGCCCGGCGACTCGCACCCACCACGGCGATCGACTTCGGCCGCAGGAGACTGTCCAGCATGGTCTTCTATCCCCTCTCCGCGTTTCGTCGAACGCGGCAGACGTTATGTTACGGCATGTCCAGCGCCAACCTGACCCGCGCCGTGGAATTTCCGGCCGGGCACCTGTATTACCGCCCCGAATGGGACGCCCTTCGGAACGAGGCTGCGTTCGGCCCCTGCTCCCGGGCGCCGGGGCACGGTCACAACTACCGCGTCGAAGTCACCGTCCGGGGTGAGATCGATCCGGAGACCGGTATGGTCGTGGACCTGGCGGCGCTCGACCGCCTTCTCCGGGAGCTCGTCCGGGAACCGATGGACCACGCGTTCCTCAACGACCTGCCCGAGTTCGCCCCCGGGGTGATCCCGACGACTGAAAACCTGGCCCGCGTCGTGTGGGAACGCCTCTCCCCGGCCCTCCCCTCCTCCTGCGCCCTGACGCGCGTCAGGGTGCTGGAGGACAGAAACCTGTGGGCTGACTACGACGGCGACTGATCCAGGAACGCTCCGGGCTTCCGGCCGACCCCGGTCAGTCCAGGAGTCGCAGCGGCATCACCAGACACAGGTAGTCCAGCTCGCCCCCGGCCGGCTTGAACGTCGCCGCTCTCTCGGGCGCCTTGAACTCGATGAGCACGTCATCGCCGGGCATATACCGGAGTACTTCGAGCAGGTAGTTCGCGTTGAATCCGATTTCCAACGCCTCGCCGCCGTAATCGACCGGCATTTCTTCTTCCGCCTCCCCCAGGTCCGGCGTCTGCACCCGGAAGGAGAGCGTTCCCTCGCTGAAGCTCATACGAACGCGATGCGTCTGGTCGCTCGCCACGACGGCCATGCGACGGATCGCCGCAGCGAGGTTGTCATGATTCGCCGTGGCCTTCTTGTCATTGTCCGTCGGGATGACCTGCTGGTAGTTCGGGTATGGCCCTTCGATAAGCCGCGTGTAGACCGACCGTGCGGACGTACGGAACGCCAGGTGGTTCTGCGATCGCGAAACCGATATCTCACCTTCCTTCTCGAACAACCTCCCCACCTGTTGCAGCGCCTTCGGGGGCACGATCAAGTCGGCTTCTGGCGCACCTCCACCCTCGAGCGGAACCGTGAGCCGGGCCAGGCGGTGCCCATTCGTAGCGACCATCGACGCGGTTCCATCACCTAACTGCCAGAGCACCCCATTCAAAATCGGGCGGCTCTCCTCACTCGAGACCGCAAAAGATGTCTTGCTGATCAGCTCGTGCAAGTCCGCAGCCTGCATAGTCCATGTGTCTCCTGAATCGACTTCAGGAAACGTCGGGAATTCTTCCGTCGGCAGACCGAACAGCTTGAAGCGACTCTTCCCGCTCTCGATACGGATTTCGACTCCATCCGCTGTGATGTGTACCGGGGCGGCCGGGAGTTCTCTCGCGATCTCGGCGAATTTCTTAGCCGGAACCGTAACGGATCCCTCAGTGTCGACCTCCGCATCGATGGAGACCGAAACGGAGATATCCAAATCCGTCCCAC
>CAYWLF010000063.1:0-10709 GCA_964458875.1 uncultured Gemmatimonadota bacterium | reverse complement strand
GGGGGTGCCGAGTGTCTGGGGATCGTCAGTTTCGCCCGGACCGACCCTCTCGCCGAGCATGGCTGATTCCAACCGGGCGCCGGGGCTTGTGCAGGAGACTTCCCGCGTGCAAGCTAGGGCTTCTTCATCCTGAGAACCCTCAGACGGGAGTCATTCATATGTCTGTCAAGATCGCGATCAACGGTTTCGGCCGGATCGGCCGCAACATCCTCCGCTCGGCCCTGCAGGAGGGAATGGGCGAGCTGGATCTCGTAGCCATCAACGATCTGACGGATGCCGCGACGCTGGCGCATCTGTTCAAGTACGACTCGGTGCATGGCGTGTATGAGGGCCAGGTCGAGGTGGACGGCAGCGCACTTGTGATCGATGGCGAGCGATTCGACGTGCTATCCGTTCGCGATCCGGCGGATCTCCCGTGGACCGAGGTCGGCGCTGACATCGTGTTCGAGGCGACCGGCTTGTTCAGGAAGCGGGTGGACGCCGCAAAGCACCTCGAGGCCGGTGCCCGCAAAGTCGTGATCACGGCTCCGGCCCCCGACCCGGACGTCACCCTGGTGCTGGGGGTCAACGGTGGAGACTACGACCCCGCGAGTCACGACATCATCTCCAATGCGAGTTGCACGACCAACTGCGTGGCTCCGGCTGTAAAGGTGTTGGTGGACGAGTTCGGTTTCGAAAGCGGCCTCATGACGACGGTTCATAGCTACACGAACGACCAGCGGATCCTGGATCTCCCGCACAAGGATCTCAGGCGGGCCCGGGCGGCAGCCGTATCGATCATTCCCACCACGACGGGAGCGGCCAAGGCGACGGGCATGGTGATCCCGCAGGTCGAGGGGAAGATCGATGGAATGGCGATGCGGGTCCCGACTCCGAACGTGTCCATCGTCGATCTCGTCGCAAACGTCGGCCGGGATACGAATGCGGACGAGGTGAACGAGGCCTACCGTCGAGCGGCTGCAGGCAGTCTCAAGGGCATCCTCGCCTATGAAGACAGGCCGCTGGTGTCGATCGACTACGTGGGCAACCCGAACAGCTCGATCATCGACGGCCTCTCGACGTCCGTCATCGGCGGCCGCCTCGTGAAGGTAATTTCCTGGTACGACAACGAGTGGGGATACTCCACCAGGTGTGTCGATCTCGCTCGGACCATCGGACAGAGCCTCTGAGCGGGGAGGCCGGCGTGCGACGGAGAAACCTCGCGGACCTGGCGCCCTCCGAGCTGGACGGGCGCCGGGTCCTGATTCGGGTGGACTACAACGTTCCGCTGGCCAAGGACGGGTCCGTTTCGGATCTCACGCGGGTCCAGGCGACCCTGCCGACGTTGCGGCGCGTCCTGGAGAATGGCGGCAGGCCGGTCCTCCTCTCGCACCTTGGGCGGCCGAAGGGAGAGGTCGTGCCGTCGATGTCTCTTGCTCCGGTGGCTCCCGTGCTGGCGGAGGAGTTGGGGACGCCCGTTCGGTTCGTACCGTCTACGGACACGGATGACGCTCTCCGCGCCAGCCATAGCCTGGGCACAGGCGAGGTGCTTCTCCTCGAGAACACGCGCTTTCTCTCCGGTGAATCGACCAATGACCCGGCGCTTGCCGAGCGCTTCGCCGGGCTTGGCGACGTGTTCGTGAACGATGCGTTTGGCAGTACCCACCGGGCCCACGCCTCCGTGGTGGGAGTGACCGACTACTTGAAACCGGCCGTCGCCGGTCTTCTGGTGCAGCGGGAGCTCGAGGCACTCTCTGGGTTGCGGGACACCTTGCAGAGGCCGTTCATCGTGATCCTTGGCGGGGCCAAGATCGGAGACAAGATCGGGCTTCTGGATGCGTTCCTCGGGAGAGCCGATGCGGTGCTGATCGGTGGGGCGATGGCCAACACGTTCCTCGCCGCGACCGGCGCCAGCACCGGGCGATCCCTGGTGGAACGGGATGCTATATCGGTGGCGGGTCGATTCCTCGAGACAGGCGGGGAGAAACTGGTTCTGCCCACCGACCTGGTCGTCGCCTCCCCGGACGCTGCCGACGCAAGCCGTTCCAGCGTGGTCCCCGCGGGTGCCGTCCCCGCGGACCTTGCCGCTCTTGACATTGGCCCCGTAACCCGGGAGGCTTTTGCGCAGATCGTACGTGGGGCCGAAACGGTGTTCTGGAACGGCCCCATGGGCCTGTTCGAGAAGCCGGGCTTTGAGGCGGGCACGGTAGCTGTGGCCCTGGCCACCGCTGAGTGCACCGCCGGCGGCGGCTTCACGGTGATTGGAGGAGGGGACTCGGCGGCGGCGGTCCGACAGGCCGGCCTTTCCGATGCGGTATCCCATGTGTCCACTGGCGGCGGCGCTTCGCTGGAGTATCTGGCGGAAGGGTCACTGCCTGGAATCGAATCCCTGGATGCGACCTGAGGTATCATGCCAGACCACGTGAGACCGCTGTTCGCGGCGAACTGGAAGATGCACCTGGGACCCGAAGAAACAGAGTCGTTCGTACGTCTCTTCGCGGACCTGCATGACGAGCGGAAGGACGCGCGCGTGGTGTTCTTTCCTCCTTATCTGAGTGTCGGATCGTTTGTGGCCGCCTCGCGCACGCGACCCGACCTGGAGCTCGGAGTCCAGGATGTGCACCAGGAGCTGTCCGGCGCGCATACGGGAGCCGTGTCGGCCCCGATGGCGAAACAGGCGCGTGCCGGGTGGGCCCTGGCTGGGCACTCCGAGCGACGCCGGGAATTTGGAGACGACGATGTGACGGTGGCGGCCAAGGTGGCCCGGATCATCGAAGCGGATCTCAGACCCATCCTGTGCGTGGGAGAAACGCTGGACGAGCGCGAGGCAGGCCAGCTGGAATCGGTCCTGTCCCGCCAGATCGAGGTCGTCCTGGACAGCCTGGCTCCAGAGAGCTTGCCCCTGCTTACGTATGCATACGAACCGATCTGGGCGATCGGGACGGGTCGCACGGCATCGCCGGACGACGCGGCGCAGGCCCACGAAGTCGTACGGCGGGGAATCGGTCGCTGCGGGGGACAGGGAGACGCCGTGATCCTGTACGGAGGCAGCGTCAAACCGGGTAACATAGAGGAGCTGCTGGAGGCCCCCGGGGTTGACGGGGTCCTGGTCGGGGGCGCGAGCCTGGATCCTGAGAGTTTCGCCGCGATCTGCGCGGCGGGAGGCTGATCGCTGGCGGAACACGGCGGTCCGGGCGGACGTTGACTCGGTTCTCCGTTATCCCTAATTTCTATACCGGTGTGGGCCCTGTTCGGCGGCCCGCACCTTTTTTGTCACACGAGGAAGAGGTTGAATGTATACACTACTGATCGCATTGGTCAGCGTCATCGCGCTCCTGCTGATCTTGATCATACTGCTCCAGTCGGGCAAAGGCGGCGGGCTCGCGGCCGAATTCGGAGGGGCATCGTCGTCGACGGACTCCTTCATGGGCGGTCGCCAGGCGGCGAACTTCCTGACCCGCGCGACGTGGATCGGTGGTGGGACGTATCTCGTCCTGGCGCTGCTCCTCGCCGTTCTTTCTGCCCGGCAGTCGGCTCCCCCCGAGTCCATTCTCAGGGAGGAATTCGGTCAGCCGGCGGCTCCGCCGGCGTCGGTCCTGGAGACCGAGGGCCAGGGAGCACCCGCCAACCCCGTTCCGGTGCAGACTCCGCCGGACGGCGAGTCGGGGGGTGAGGACGAGCCAGACGGCGACTGATCTCCGATGAACTCAGGACCCCGCCGAAACGGCGGGGTCCGGTCGGAAAGCGGCGTCGGGCGGCAGGTCCAGGTAATCGATGAACAGCCCGCGTTCCACTTGCGTGGCCATCCATGCGTCAAACCCCGACTCCACGAGTTCTTCGGCAGCGCTTCCAGACTTGGCCGTGCTGGTTGCCAGGTAATTCGCGTACTCGTTCTTCGGATGATCCGCGTGGCCCCGCACCCACCGCCATTCCACGCGGTGCCGGGAGGCTTCCGCGACGAGCTGCCGCCAGAGCTGGAGATTCTCGATCTCGCCGCCCTTCCGGCGCCACCCTCTCTTCGCCCACCCGTGCACCCACTCCTTCATCCCTCGCACGAGATACTGGCTGTCCGACGTGAATACCACGTCACACGGCTTGCGCAACGCCGATAGCCCGACGATACCCGACGTCAACGCCATGCGGTTGTTGGTCGTGTCCGGATCGAAGGCGGCGAAATCTCGACGATACCATCCCTTGCGCGTATCGAACCGCTCGAGCATGCCGGCTGCGGCTCCCGGTCGAGCCACGTCCTGTCGCTGGTTGCCGAGGCAGGATTCGTCGGCGTAGATATACACGAGTTCCGAGTGCCTGGCGTTCCGCGATGTCGGTGTTTGTCCCATGAACCTCAATTGGATGCCGCCGATGACTCTAACGCAAGATCTTGACGGCTATCTGCTTCTGGAGGACGGAGAGCTTTGGCGAGGCAGGCTCGCCGGGGCAGGGGCCCCGGCGGCCGGAGAGGTGGTGTTCACCACGAACCTCACCGGCTACCAGGAGGTCCTCACCGATCCGTCGTTCGCGGGTCAGATCGTGGTCATGACGGCTCCCATGATCGGCAACTACGGTGTCACGCCGATCGACGAACAGGCGTTGAAGCCGTGGGTGTCGGGATTCGTGGTCCGCGAGCTCTCGAGGATTTCGAGCGGTTGGCGGGCGACGGGAGGATTGGAAGCATACCTCGCCTCGCATGGGATTGCCGTCCTGGTCGGTGCTGACACGAGGGCGATCACCCGGCACGTGAGGGAGCGCGGGGCCATGCGCTCCCTGATCGCGCCGGTCACCCTCCCGATCGAGGCGGCCAGGGATTCGCTGGCCGCACACCCGGCCATGGAGGGCCGTGACCTGGCGACGGTCGTGTCGACGCGGGAACCGTACATCGTGGATGCGCGCGGTGAGGAGAAAGGGCTCGTCGTGTGCCTCGACTACGGGGTGAAGCGAAGGAGCCTTCAGCTGATCGCCGCTGAGGGGTACCGGGTAGAGGTGTTGCCCGCGAGCTCGGAGGCGGCCGACATCCTGGCCAGGCGGCCCGCCGGCGTGTTCGTGTCGAACGGGCCGGGTGACCCGGCAGCCGTTCCCGGTGCAGCGGAAACCGTCCGGGCGGTGAGCGATGCCGGCGTACCGGTGTTCGGGATCTGTCTCGGTTGCCAACTGGTCGCACGCGCGTTTGGCGGACGAACCTACAAGCTGTCCTACGGCCATCGCGGGGGGAATCACCCGGTTCGCAACCTGGATACGGGCGCCGTCGAAATTACCTCGCAGAACCACGGGTTCGCGATCGCCGAGGAAGGAGGGTTTGCGGAAGGGGCCTCCGAGCTCAGGGTCACGCACCGTAACCTCAATGACGGCACCGTCGAAGGTCTTGCGCACGAGTCGCGTCCTGCGTTTGCCGTCCAGTATCACCCCGAGGCGGCGCCCGGCCCACACGACAGCCGGTACCTTTTTCGCAGGTTCGTGGATTCGATGGACGCAACTTCCTCTGTGGCAACCGGTTGACACGCTTTCGGCCGCCACGCTAGTTTCCATGTACCCGGAAGCGCCGCGGACATGGATCTGACCATTCACAGCGCGGACGCATCCAACACCTGGAGGCTCATCTCCGCTAGTGGGAGCCACTTAGCGTGCAGCGTCGCACGACGGTTCTCAGTATCGTTCTGCTCCTCGCGTTCTTCGCGATCTGCTCGGGCATCGTGCTACGCCTGATGCTCGGCGGGCAGTTCCCGCTTGTCTCTGCCGATCGGATAGCCGTCCTTCCCGTATACGGTGTCATCGAGTCGGACGCCTCGTTCATGCAGAGTCTCAAGCAGTTTCGGGACGACGAATCCGTGCGCGGGTTCGTCATCGAGATTCGGTCACCCGGCGGAGTGGCCGGCACGGCCCAGAGCATGTATTCCGAGCTTGCCCGTCTGCGCGACGAAGACGACCGGCCCGTGGTGGCCTGGATTGGAGAGATCGGCGCCTCCGGCGGTTACTACATCGCGCTCGGAGCCGACAGCATCCTGGCTCTCCCGAGTTCCATTACGGGTTCGATCGGCGTGATCATGCAGTTTCCCAATGCCGAAGAGCTTCTGCGAAAGGCAGGGGTGGGGCTGGAGGTCGTGAAGAGCGGTGAGTTGAAAGACATTGGATCGCCGGTCCGGGATCTCACGGATCAAGAGCGCAGGATGCTGCAGGACCTCGTTGACGATGTGTACGAGCAATTCGTCGGTGCCGTGAGCGCCAATCGCGGATTGGATCGGGACAGCGTGGCCGCGCTCGCCGACGGCCGGGTGATGTCCGGAGCTCGGGCCGTGGAAGTCGGCCTCCTGGATCGGACAGCGACACTCGGAGAGGCGTTGGACCTGGTGGGCCGGATGACCGGACTGGGGGACAACCCGCGGATCGTGCGGCCCGTTGAGCGAAGGCTGGGTTTCTGGGACGTCATGCGTGGAGTCGAAGAGTCGAGGTTGCACTCACTGGTGAGGAGCGTTCTGGACCGAGCCTTGATCGGTCCGCGACTCCGCTATCAATGGCCGTGATTTGACGACGTTGGGCCGGAACAACAACCACCGGCAAGGGGGATGCAGATGACCAAGGCTGACCTAGTTGAACAGGTACACGAAGCGATCGGGCCCGGAGTCACGAAGAAGGACTGTGCCGCTGTGGTCGACGCCTTTCTCAACGCCGTAAAGCAGGCGATTGCGAACGGAGAGCACATCGAGATTCGAGGCTTCGGGACCTTCAAGGTGAGGAACCGGCGGCCGAGGATTGCGAGGAATCCGAGGACGGGCGAGTCGGTCACCGTACCCGCGCGGGCCGTCCCGATCTTCAAGCCGTCCCGCCTGTTCAAGAAACAGGTAGAGGACTCCTTCTAGGGGCGGCGGACCCAGGGCGGTCGCCCCGGACAGGGACGGCCGCCGGGACATGTTCAGGAGAAGAACGTCTGGATCCGGGCGAGTCCCTCGGCGAGTTCTTCGTCCGATACGGAGTAGTTCAGCCTCAGGAACCCGGGCGTCCCGAATGGCTCGCCCGGGATCGTCGCCACTCCCTCCCGCATGAGCAGCTGTTCGGCCACGCTCATGGAGTCGGTCGTCGCCGTGAGCCGGGCGTACAAGTAGATCGCACCCGCCGGCGCACGCAGTTCCAGGCCGGAGACTCCCGAGAGAGCTGCCACCGCGGTATCCCGCCGGCGTCGAAGGATGTCGCGGAAGTCACGCACGACGTCATCCCGCTGCGGCGAAGAGAGAATGGCAGCCGCGGCATGCTGGGACGGGCCCGCGGCGCCCGACGTGGTCTGGCTCTGGAGGGCGGACATCTTCTGAATCACGGCCTCGGGTGCGACGGCATACCCGATTCTCCAGCCTGGCATTGAGAATGCCTTCGAGATGCCGTCCAGGTGAATGACCCTCTCCGGCTGGTGAGGTACGTCGTAGATCGACGGCGCCGAGTCTCCTTCGTAGTACAGGCGACGGTAGATCTCGTCCGAGAGGATCCACACGTCATTCTCACCGGCCCAGGATGCGATCTCCGCCATGAGGTCACGATCGTAGACGTCACCGCTCGGATTCCCGGGAGAATTCAGGAACAGCCCCTTCGTGGCCGGTGTTCGCAGTTTCTCGAGGGTGGCGACATCAACGCGGAATCCGTCTTCCCAGCGGGTCGGCACTACCACGGGCGTGGCACCGGCCAGCTCGACGGTCGCCAGGTAGGTGGGCCAGTATGGAGAGGGGACGAGAACCTCGTCTCCACCCTGGAACAGGCAGAAGCAGGCGTTGAACAGGGCCTGCTTGACCCCCGCCGAGACCAGCACGTTCGCGGGCTCGGCCGCCGCCAGGGACGTCGTCTGGTTCACGTACGACGCCACGGAAGCCCGTAGCCCCGGGATGCCGGGAGTGGGAGGGTAGCCGGCCTTACCGGAGCGCACGTACTCCAGGCCCGCGTCGATCGCCGGTTCGGGGGTAGGGAACGAGGGTTCGCCGGCTGACAGGTTGATGACCGACTCTCCGGCAGCACTCATCTGCTTGGCCCGGGCACTGATAGCCAGGGTGGCGGAAGGGACGAGGGAGGCAATGTTCTTGGAGAACCGCATGTGGAACTCCCCGGGGTCCGGGTGATTGTTGGAGCTTCGAGACCGCACTAGGTTCCAAGCGACGCGAGGTCCGGTTCGACGTACGTTGCGTCGCGATGCGGATGTTATTCGAGACGCTGTGACGGCGTCAAGATCGGCTTCTTGAGAGCGATTCATGATCACGGAAACCACTACGCGACTGGCGCCCGAAGATGTCCTTGACGGCGCACGCAGGTTCTTCACCTCGGAGAACTCGTTGTCCGCGGCGAACGTCGTGGACGAAAGCGATCGGCACGTGACAGTAGCCACTTTTCGGAGCCGGCTTGCCATCTCCGCGTGGCCGGACGATGAAACGGGAGAGACTCGCGTGCGCGTGAGTACTCTTCGCCGCCAGGATTCCGTGGGGAAGTTCTTGTCCTGGCTATCCACGACGGACCCGACCGGGTGACCGGACGGGTAGAGGTCCTGGTGCGGCTGTTCGGGCAGCACAGGGAGGCCGCTGGAGGCTCCGTCGTCTCCGTCCAACTGGCGGAGGGCGGGACCGTGGGTGACCTGAGGCGGGCCCTGGCTGCTGATCCTGCGCTCGGAATCTCGCTCGAAGGCGCGGCCGTCGCCGTGAACCGCACCTACCAGTCAGACGAAGCGCCCATCGTGGATGGAGATGAGGTCGCCGTCATTCCCCCGGTGGCAGGCGGATGATGTCGCCCGAAGCGATCGGCGGCGTGCTGGTGGCCGAAGTCACGGAAGAAGAGCTGAAAGGGTCCGATCTGCTGCGACGTATTGGCGGTGTGTCCGACGGTGCCGTCATCCTGTTCGAGGGCCGGGTAAGGGACCACAACACCGGGCGCTCGGTCGTGTGCCTCCACTATGACGCCTACCGCGAAATGGCCGACGAAGTCCTGAGGGACATCGCATCCGAGGCGCTTCGGTCGTCGGGGGCGTCCGCCATCGGAGTTCGGCACAGAGTCGGCAGTCTTCGACCGCCAAGCGTCAGCCTGGTCGTGGCAGTGGCGGCCGCGCACCGACGCCCCGCTTATGAGGCGTCCACCTATGTCATCGAGGAACTCAAGCGTCGCCTCCCACTCTGGAAGCGCGAGGAGTACGCCGACGGAACGAGTCGGTGGCTGGGGGGGCGAACGCCGTCCAGCGGCCGGACGGGCCTGGAGGAGCAGTCGGCGGGGGTGCTCCGGTGACGGCACTGCAGCAGGGTGGCGAGATGGAGGACCAGTTCGGTCGTCGAGTGGATTACCTGCGGATCTCGGTAACCGACAAGTGCAACCTGCGCTGCACGTACTGCATGCCCGTGGAAGGGCTCGACTGGATCGACCGGGAAGAGTTCCTGACCTATGAGGAAATCGCCTCCGTCGTGCGTCAGATGGCGGGGCAGGGTTTGCGGCGCATCCGTCTCACGGGAGGGGAGCCGCTGGTCAGGCGGGACCTCTCCGATCTCGTCCGTCTGCTTTCGGGTATCCCGGAGATCGAGGAGATCGCGATCTCGACCAACGCCGTACTCTTCCCGCAATTCGGACGCGAGTTGAGGGAGGCGGGCGCGAGCCGGGTGAATGTGAGTCTGGATACGCTCAGGAGGGACCGTTTCCAAGAGGTGGCCCGCCGCCCGGAGCGGTTCTTTGACGCGACCATGGAGGGAATCGAGGCGGCAGAGCGACTCGGGTTCTCCCCCGTGAAGATCAACACGGTGCTCATGCGGGGCCTGAACGACGATGAGATCGAAGACTTCGCGGCCATCACTCGGGAGAAGCCGTGGCACGTGCGATTCATCGAATTGATGCCCACCGGAGACAACCTGCACCTGTCGAAGCGGTTTCTGTCTACGGATTCCGTTCTGCAGCGACTGCGCGCGATCGGAGATTTGCGTCCCGCCGCCGGTCCCGTCGGAAACGGCCCGGCCACGTATTTCCAATTCGCCGGGGCTCCCGGAACGGTCGGTGTCATCACACCCCTGTCTCACAACTACTGTGATCGCTGTAACCGGATGAGGCTTACCGCCGACGGCAAGCTCAGGACCTGCCTGTTCGGCACGCACGAGGTCGATCTAAGGGCTCCGCTTCGCGATACGGGCGATATTTTCCCGGCGGTGAGAGAAGCGCTGGAGGGGAAACCGGAACGGCACTTCTTGCAGCTCGGCACGGCCCGTGGCAGCGGCGGATTGAGGGCTCTGAGCCAGGTGGGCGGTTAGCCCGCAATGACCGGTTGCGCCCGGACGTAGGCAGGGTAGGTTGGGGTTCGGGAAGAGTGGCGGCGTGTCCCCCACGCGTCCGCGTTCCCAACGACAATCTCCAATCCACACTTTCCACTCAAGGACGGTCACCGTGGACAAGATAACCGTAGTAGGAGCCGGGCACGTCGGCGCGACGGCAGCGCAGCGGATCGCGGAGCGCGAACTGGCGCGAGAGGTCGTGGTAGTCGACATCCTGGAGGGCGTTCCGCAGGGCAAGGCACTCGACCAGTGGGAGTCTGCGCCGGTCGAGGGCTTCGACACCATGGTCACGGGGGCGCAGGGCTACGAGGAAACTGCGGGCTCGGGTGTGTACGTCGTCACGGCAGGGCTCGCTCGCAAGCCGGGCATGAGCCGGGACGACCTGGTGCAGAAGAACACCGCGATCATCCGGAGTGTCTCGGAGGAAATCGCCCGGTACAGTCCGAACGCCATCATCGTCATGGTCAC
>CAYWLF010000062.1:6702-10831 GCA_964458875.1 uncultured Gemmatimonadota bacterium | reverse complement strand
CTGCTGTACAACTGGGCGAGGCTGATCGAGCTGCTGTACAACGCGGAGAAGGCGATCCAGCTGCTCAACGATCCCGAGATCACGAGCAAGGACACCAGGGTGCCGGTCACGCCGCGCGCCGCGCGGGGTGTGGGCTGCGTCGAGGCGCCCCGCGGCACGCTGATCCACGACTACGAGACGGACGAGAACGGGCTGGTGACGGACGTCAACCTGATCGTCGGCACGACGCACAACAACGCGCCGATCAACATGTCCGTCAAGCAGGCGGCTCAGACCCTGATCAAGGACGGCGTCTACGATCAGGGCATCCTCAACCAGGTCGAGATGGCCATACGCGCCTACGATCCGTGCCTGTCCTGCGCGACGCACGATCTGTCGAACAGGATCCCGGTGAAAATCGAGATCAGAGACCCGGATGGGGAGGTCGTAGACACGCTGGTCGGCTGAGCGCGAGGAACCGATGGACGACTGGTTCGGTAAGCGGGTCCTGATCCTCGGGTGCGGAAACGTTTTGTTCGGTGACGACGGCTTCGGTCCCGCCGTGGCCCGACACTGCCTCGAGGAGTGCCAGCTCCCCACTGACGTATCGATCCTGAATGCCGGGACCTCCGTCCGGAACATTCTGTTTGACGTCCTGCTATCGGAGGACAGGCCGTCGAGGATCGTCATCCTGGACGCGATCGACTGTGACCGCGAGCCAGGGGAGATCTTCGAGCTTGATCTGGACGCCTACCCGGCTCACAAGGTCGATGACTTCTCCATGCATCAGGTGCCTACCTCCAACCTGCTCCGTGAGCTTCGGGACCTGGGCGACGTCCAGGTCTCGGTGCTCGCCTGCCAGGTGGCCCACATTCCTGACGAGGTGTCTCCAGGCTTGTCTGCTCCCGTGACGGAAGCGGTGTCGCAGGCAGCACGGACGCTCAGACAGGAATACCTCGCCTAGATTGCCTCGCCCCGGTTCCGGGTTCCGGAGTGGCAAAGCCTGCCTTAATATGGGAGGCTTCAAGGACGGGTGAGGCGAACAGCGCGTACTTACCGTCGACGATTTGGGCCTGAACGGGGCGTGACCATGATCTCGAATGGCAGGCATCGGCTACGTCGAAAGCCGACGATAGCGGCGGTGGCCGTCGCCTGCATGGCGATCTCGTCCGCCCCTGCCGGCGCCCAGAGCCTCAAGGGCTCGCGAAGTTCTCTCGACCTCCAGAACCGCGTGGCCGCCCAGCACGACTTCACCTTCATCCGCACGTCGGCGCAGGCGAAGCGGTTTGTAGACCTGGGCTACCTGGTACGGGTTCGGAGTGGCGCCGGCTATGAACTCAAGCGGATGTCACACCCATACGCGCGGCCCGAGGTCGAGTTGTTCATCTCCCGACTCGGGAGTCAGCACCGGGCGGCGTGCGGGGAGAACCTGGTCGTCACGAGCCTCACCCGACCCACGACCCGGCAACCGCGCAACGCTTCGTCCCGCTCGGTCCACCCGACGGGAATGGCGATGGACCTGCGCCGGCCCAGCAACCGATCCTGTCGTTCGTGGTTGGAAGGCGTGCTTCTCAGCCTGGAGAGTGCGGGCGTGCTGGAGGCGACCCGCGAGCGGAATCCGCCCCACTTCCACGTGGCGCTGTTTCCGAGGCAATACGAGGCGTACGTCGATCGAAGAATGGCGGCGGGCCAGGGCCAGACGGATCAGGCATACATGGTTCGGAGAGGCGATTCGCTGTGGTCGATCGCCCGAAAACACGGCACGGAGATCTCTCGGCTTCGCGCCGCCAACGACCTCCGCGGAAATCAGATCTACGCCGGCCAGCTTCTGACCGTACCCGCGGACCGTTAGCGCAGCTTCGCGGGACCGCCGGCCTCAACCTCCAGCCAACCGCAGGCCTGTAGGCGCGGATGGAGGAATCACGTCCGTTGGAGCGTCGGTCGTGGCGGACACTTCGTCGCTCAACTCTCCTTCGACTCCCCGCGTGTCCACACTGGACGCCGTGTATCTGTACGTGGTCGCAGGGGACCTGCCGGCGTCAGCGAAGGCCGTTGAAACTACGAAGCCGATCGCCTCCCCGTCTCGATACACGTTGTATCCCTGCACGGGGTGCGCGGACGCTCCCGGCGGATTCCAGGCAAGATTGATCTGAGTCGAGCTCTCGGCGATGGCCGACAGGTTGCGAGGCGGTGGGGGGCCCGGCTCCATTTCGGTCGTGGCCGAGGCAGGCTCGCTGGGGTCGCTCTCGTTGCCCAGCGCGTCCACCGCCGAAACCCGGTACCGATACTCCGTCTCGGGCTCCAGGTTCGAGTCACTGTACGAAGTGTCGCCGGTGGTCGAGATCTCCTCCCCGTCCCGGAGGACCCGGTAGAACGCGACTCCCACTTCGCTGTCCGATGGCGACCACGCGAGATCGATCCGGTACGGACCTGCGGCGCTGGCCACCAGGTGGGCAGGGACAGAAGGCCCTGGCAGCGGATCGGTCGTCACCTGCACGGCGTTGCTCTGGTCTCCTTCATCCCCGTCGTCATCAAACGCACTGACCCTGTAGACGTAGGTGGTCGCCGGCTGAAGTCCCTCGTCCCGGTAATCGCTGTTCTCCGCGCTGCCCACACGGCTACCATCGCGGTACACGTAGTACCCTTCGGAACCTCTGACATTCTTCCAGTCGAGATCCACGGCGTGCGGACCGTCGGCTTTGGCCGTGAGATCCTTCGGCTTGCCGGGATCGAAGACGGCGGAGGGCTGAACCAGGGTGCCTGCGGTGAGGATCAGCAGGGCCGCGAACGTGAACCGGAGAGGTCTCATGGGCTCACCTGCACCGGGAGCGGGTCGGAAAGGTCGCTCTCGTTCCCCAGCGTATCCAGGGCCGTCACGGCAAACAGGTAGTCTCCGGCCGCGAGACCGGCCACTGTGACACGAGTGTCAGCCCCCAGCTCTATCATGACATCCGAACCGGCGTCGGCGTCCATTTCGCGGTAGTAGAGGCGGTAGCCCGACAGGTCATCCAGCGGCCGCCCGACCGCGTCCGTCGTCGGGGCGTCCCACTCGAGAGTGACCGACCAGGTATCACTCGGATGCGTCGGAATCCCGGTCCCCGGGCCGTCCGGCGTGCACCCCCCCGCGAAGGCGAAGGCAAGGGCAGCACCGAGCATCGGCACATTCACTCTCATGTCGCGCTCACGCCACATGGACGCTCCGATTCGTTCGCCCGGCGCGACAGGCCGGGTGCCCGAAATAGGCGAATACGCCCGTAATCGCGGCATATGCCGGGATGACGGTTCTGCGGGAACGGGAACTAATGAAGCAAGATCCAGACCTGTCTTCGAGTCGTCGCCGGCACCGGTTCGTATTGGCCTTCAGACCGACGAATCACCATATTGAAACGGACAATATCGCTTTGAGGGGTCAACTGTAGCTACGACGCGGAGGACGTACAATGAAGTCTCGCACGTTGATGGGAATCGGTGTGGCGTTGCTGGTCGGCGCCTGCAGCGGGATCTCAACCACAACGGACTACGATCCGCAGGTCGATTTCTCGGCTTTCTCGACGTACTCATGGATCGACAGCCAGGGCGACGTCGACAACATCACCAGCAGCCGCATACGACAGTCGGTTGACGCCGCCATGGTCGCGAGGGGCTTCTCGGAGTCGGGATCCAACGCGGACCTGGCGATCAGCTACCAGGTGAGCTCGGCGGAGCGCCGGTCGTTCAACACGGTCAACGCCGGCTGGGGTGGCGGATATGGCTGGGGCGGTTGGGGCATGGGCATGGGCACCAGCACGACGACCGAGAACGTGTGGCAGGAGGGCTCCCTGATCCTCGGTATCTTCGACGCGGGCACCAAGAACCTGGTGTGGACGGGCACCGCGACGACGGACATCGACGGGAGTCGCTCCCCGCAGGATCGTCAGGAACTGATCGACAGCGCGGTCAATAAGATGATGGGAGCCTTCCCGCCGGGCAACTGAGCGGCAGGAAGCACGTTCCGTAGCAGGACCAGCGGGCCCCCACGCAACGGCGTGGGGCCCGTTTTCTCGTTCTCCAGCTCGCAGAGACTGAGTAGGCAGGGCCCGGTCAGCTCACTCGTCGCCGGACGACCCCCGCCTGAACTTGAGCCAGCGAAAAGCCAGGAGCATGGCCACCA
>CAYWLF010000062.1:4786-6602 GCA_964458875.1 uncultured Gemmatimonadota bacterium | reverse complement strand
CCGGACGACCCCCGCCTGAACTTGAGCCAGCGAAAAGCCAGGAGCATGGCCACCAGTAGGACGACGAGACCGACGATTGCCGTGGCGAGACCGGCGACCGTTCGGTGGTAGGCCAGGTAGGACAGGAAGCCTGTCACGACCAGCACGATCCACAGTCCAGTGACTACTGCCCAGACGCGATGATTGCCGGTTGTTATGGACCCCTCCCGGCCAGCCGTTCAGTACTCGAACCCTCTTGAACATACGATTCAGGCCCGGCCGGACAACCACCGCCTTCTCCGCGCGGGGGACGCGTCGTCTCGGGTGGTTGAGACCCCACTGGATGCAGGGCCTCTCTCTCGACCTTAGATTCGGAAAGATTCCGTTTCCCTGGAGGTGCAGTGAGCACACTTTCGTTCACGGATCCGATGAGCGCGCCTCCGCCCGCAGGCGACTTCGATCGCTTTTGTCTCAGGCTGATCCGCGACCCGCGCGACCTTCCCTTCGCGCGTGTCCAGGCCCTCAACTTCGCGGTGATGCTGGTCCTGGTCGTCTGGCTGTACATCGACTTCAACATCGTGAATGCGCTGCTGTTCGTCGCCTGGTATGGTTTCCAGCTCGGACCCTATACGCTGATGCTGCATAACGTCTCGCATCGGAAGTACTTCCGGGTCGAGTACGATTGGTTGGATTGGCCATTCATCGCCATTCTGGGAATGCCCTTCGGTCACATGCCGAACGGCTATTTTGCCCATCACGTCGGGATGCACCACCCGGAAAACAACCTGGAGGACGACCTCAGCTCGACGATGCACCTGCAGCGCGACAGCGCGTGGGATTTCTTCATCCACTACCTGGGTCACTTCCTCGTCCTGGGCGGTCACGATCTGGCCATCTACCTGCGGGATCGGAATCGGGACAAGATCCTGGGGCGATGGCGCATCGGCATTGTCCTGTGGTTCGCAGTCGTGATCGGCCTGGCTTTGGTGAGCTGGCAGGCCACGCTCCTGGTCTTTGGATTCACCCTGCTCATCACCCGTACGGCCATGATGTCCGGGAACTGGGCCCAGCACGCCTTCGTGGATGCCACCCGGCCCGACAACTGCTACGTGAACAGCATCACCTGCATCAACTCCAGCTACAACAAGCGCTGTTTCAACGACGGGTACCACATCAGCCACCACTGGAAGCCCGGGAGGCACTGGACGGAACATCCGCAGGAGCTGCAGGACGACCTCCAGAAGTACGCCGAGGCCGACGCGATCATCTTCCGGAAGCTCGACTTCTTCATGGTCTGGGTATTCCTGATGCTGAAGCGGTACGACAAGCTCGCCGATCACTACGTCCCGATCGACGACCGTCAGCGCGGTAAGGAGGAGATCATAGCTCTTCTGAAGGAGCGGACGCGGCGCATCCCCGAACCTGAGATGGCGACGGCCGGGGCTGCGACAGCCTAGAACCCGTGTGCGAGCCCGACTGCTCGTGATCCGCTAGAGTCGTCCTGACGAAGGAGGCGAATCCGGCCGTAAGCCGGATCCGCCTCTTCGATTCTTGGCACGGCTCGAGACCAACTCTCGACCCTACTACTTCTTCTTGGCCGCAGGCTTCTTCTTGGCCGCAGGCTTCCTTGCTGCGGGCTTCTTCTTGGCCGCAGGCTTCCTGGCTGCGGGCTTCTTCTTGGCCGCAGGCTTCCTTGCTGCGGGCTTCTTCTTGGCTGCAGGCTTCCTGGCCGCAGGCTTCTTCTTGGCAGCAGGCTTCTTCTTGGCCGCAGGCTTCTTCTTCGCCGCTGCCTTTTGCGCCGCGATCTTCTTCTTCTCCGCCGCGATCCACTTCTTCG
>CAYWLF010000062.1:0-4686 GCA_964458875.1 uncultured Gemmatimonadota bacterium | reverse complement strand
GCCGCTGCCTTTTGCGCCGCGATCTTCTTCTTCTCCGCCGCGATCCACTTCTTCGCCGCCGCCTTTTGCGCCGCGATCTTCTTCTTCTCCGCCGCGAGCTTCTTGGCTGCGGATACTTTCGCTGCGGGCTTCTTGGCTGCACGCTTCCTGGCTGCGGGCTTCTTCGCCGCAGGCTTCCTGACGGGCATGTTCGTACCTCCGCGATAGTGAGTGCCTACGGGCGAATGTCCAGCCCCCGATAGACAAGAATGGTCAAACTCGGCGGTCGCACAAGGGTTGGACGTCGAGCGGTGCGCCGCAGGCACCGGATACTGAGGAAATATGGAAGGCGTGGAGGTGGTCAAGCCACTGACGCGGGCGGACTCTATCCGCCCATGGGCCTCCTCTTGTCGAGTGCTCGCAGCAGCGATGACCCCAGGGCCACGACGAGCCCGATTACTCCGAGCCAAAGCAGACCCATCAGGTCATCGGCGTTGATTTCAGTGTCAAGAAGTCCCATCACCGATTCACGAAAACTGTTGAACAGTATGCGGACCGTATTATTGAATTCCGACATCGCAGCTCCGGGGCTGGAGGTGAACGTGGGTCAATAGTAAGGGCTATCGTCCGGCCTCGAAACGGACGATGCGCTGTCATCTCCGACCAGAGCCTCCCGTGAACGTCAAACTCGCTTGCTCTCCGCACCGCTCACTGACCTTTAGCGGAGATTCCTGACGGGACCAGCCCTGCCACTGCAAGGCAACTGGTAAATGTGGTCCCACTCAGGTGGACGGTGGCCGGGATTCGTTTAACTTAGAGATGTGCCTCCCTCGCATGGTCGGATCTCGGGAGTCCGGGAACGACACCCCACGCGGCCGGGTATGTATGCTCGACGCCTGGTAACGCCCGGGCGGCGGACCTGCCGGGAGGTCAACGATGCGATTGCAACGAACTGGACACGCGATCGGCGCTTCGCTGATAGGCTTCACTCTCCTCCTCACGTCTCCCGACATCGGAACCGCTCAGGAAGCTGCCCACTCCGAATTGTCGGTCGATAGACCACTCAGAAACGCGATGTCGTCGATCAGCTGGTTCAGCTGGAACGGCATCTGGGTGCGTTCGAACGGGGGGTGGGCCTGGCGGCCCACCGTGAGGACCGATTGGCAGGCGTACTTCAGGTGCCAGTCGGGGAATGGCTGTGGGGGAGTCGGGCGGGCCGGGCGTTCGTCCCGGAGTTGGATCTGGTGGCCCGGCGGCTATGGGAGCTGGGGACCCACTAATTACGGGAGCTGGGATTTTGATCTTCGCGGCTGGATGTGGTTTCCGGGTCCCGCGTCCTCTACGGCCTGGGACCTCCGGCCCTTCGGCCCGAGGTACGGTGTCGGGGCACGCGGGTTCAGCCCCCACTCCCGTGGAATGCCCCTGGCTGGCATCGATCAAGGCTTCATGCCGACTCGCGGTTTCGAGCAGCGAGATCCGCATGCCGTCCCGAGCAGTGCCCGCGGACCCGACCCGAAGGAAATTCTGGTCGATCCTGTCCGGATTGGCCCGGTCGTGACGTTGAGTCCGGATGGTACGGACAGCCGTCGATCCGGTCGAGCCGTGCCGACGTCACCCTCGATCGAGCGCGTCCGCATTGGTCCCCTTGTCGAGTTCCGAGCCAATCAGTTGAGGCAACGGATCGAGCGGCAGAAGCTGGAAGGCAACTCGGGAAACCCGCAGGGCCGTGAGCGTTACCTGCCCCGGAGCGCAGATCTCGACCGCTTCAAGGCAGGAGCGACGCAACCGGGGACGAAGTCCCGGCCCGGGTCACTCTCCAATCCCTCGGTCAACCGGCGACGAGGCAACGCAGTGGGAACGCCACGCGCGTCGTCCGCGGCCGGCAGGCTCAAGTCACCTCGATCCCCGGCCACCGGAACCCGGACTACCGGGCCGTCGAAATCCAAGAATAGGACGGCACGCGAACAGTAGTGGCCGGACACCGTGCCTGACCTCGCGCCTCGCAGTTCCTGACCGGCTCTCCAGAACGGCGATCAGTGCCGAACGAACCCGTCCACCACCGCCTGGTCGTATCGCTCCAGCGTGCGGGCGTGCCAGGCCTCGTCGATCAACCAGATGGGATCGGGATGGGTGGATTCCCAGGACTCCAGAGACTGACGCAACGACGACGCCACGGTTGGGTTCGCGTCCGCCACGTCATTTGATTCGGAAACGTCCTCCGCCAGATCGAACAGCCAGTGCTCCTCGAGCGGTGTGCGTACCAGCTTCCAGTCGCCGGCCCGAACGGCGGCGCCCCACTGCATCTTCCAGAACAGGGTGTCGTGGGGCACTCCATCCTCTGAGCCGAGCAGGTATGGCACGAGATCGACTCCGTCGTACTCTCGGTCGCCCGGGAGATCGATGCCGGCCGCTCCCAGGAATGTCGGCAAGACGTCGAGCGTCGAGATCGGAGCTTCGAAAACACGGCCCTGCCCGATGACCGCTGGCCAGGACAACAGATACGCCACACGGTTCCCTCCTTCGAGGGCCGTTCCCTTGGCACCCCGCAGAGGGGCGTTCAACGATCCGTTGAAGGGCATCGCTCCACCGTTGTCGTTAGCGAAAACGACCAGGGTGTTGTCGCGAAGGCCCGAGGTATCAAGCACCTCGAGGACCTTTCCCACGTTAGCGTCGAGGGAGCGCATCATGGACGCGTACTTCGCCCGCACGGGAGTCTGAAAACGAGGCCCCGCTTCCTCCAGGTAGTCCTCCCGGGCATGCATCGGCGTGTGCGGAGTGGTGAAGGAAAGAAACAGGAAGAACGGCTCGTCCCGGTGCCGCCTGATGAAATCCACGGCCCGATCTCCAAACTCATCAGTCAGGTAATCGAGCGAATCCGGATGGACCGGGGTCATTCCCTTTTCGATCGTCCGGTTCATGCCCGTGAAGTACGGGCCACTCCCTCTTCGCATGCCGAAGAACTCGTCGAAGCCGCGGCGCGTCGGATGAAAGTGATCTTCGAGGCCGAGGTGCCATTTGCCGATGAGGCCCGTGGCATAGCCGTTCTCCGCCAGGATGTCGGCGATCGTCTGTTCCGTGAGCGGTAAGCCCCGCGCGGAATTCGGGACTTCTGGATCTGCCACGCCGGGAAGGTTCAGCTCATGCCCGAATCGCTGTTGATATCGACCGGTCATCAACCCCGCGCGCGATGGCGAACAGACGGAAGCAGTCACATATCCGTTGGTGAACTGCACTCCGGATGCGGCCAGCCGATCCAGATGGGGTGTGCCGATGAGATCGCTCCCGTGGAACCCGAAATCGGCGTACCCCGCGTCGTCCGAAAAGAGAATGATCAGATTCGGACGTGAATCGGGAGCCGTACAGGAGAGCAGGGACGCGGCAAGCAGAACGGGCACGAATCGCATAACGGATTTCTCGGTTCTCTGGTCCAGCCGGATGTCATTCCTTCCAGCTTACGAATTAGCGACTATCCACGACGGCGGAAACCGGACACGGCCAGTTCCGAACTGACTGCGGGCGGGCTGAAGCACCCGTCGTTGACAATACTCCGTCGATCAGTCTACTTTGCGATGCAAAGTTACACCACACATGGAGGTAGTTTATGCCCCGTTGGTGGAGGGTCATCCGTGGGATGATCGGTATGGGACTGACCTTCGCCGCGGGTGTCGGCGTGGTCGCTTCGGTGATTGCCGTCCCCATATGGCTGCTGTCTGGGGGCGACTCCGGTCGCGAGATCATCCGGCTGGTCGTCGCAAGCTCGATCTGGGCCTTCCCGGTAGGCGTGGCCTTCTCTGGTGTACTGGCGCTGACCGCCCGCGGCCGCCCGTTCGAAAGGCTTTCGCTCCCCCGCTTCGCCGCCCTTGGTGCTGGAGCCGGGCTTCTCCTGTTTGCTGTTCTTGGCATCAACGCCTGGCACGCGTGGTCCGTCTCGGACGCCCTAGCCAACGGGATGATTTTCGTACTCTTGGGTGCCGGATCTGCCACAGCGAGCCTGATGCTCGCCCGAAGAGCAGAACTTGCGCTGAAGTCTGGCGACGAATCGCACCGCTTGGGTAAGGGGTAGGGTTGTGGGCAAGCCTCGCGCGGTGTGAGGTTCAAGCATCCGCAGACCGTCATCCCGGCATAGCACGCATCCCATCCAACACCGTCTGCGTGGTCTGCCGGATCAGCTCATCGACGTCGACGGCGGCCGTGATCTGTCCGTCGATCAACAACGATGCCAAACCGTGCACGGCGCTCCAGGCCACGTAGGCTTGCACACGGGGATCATGGCGTTCGATACCGCCGCTGTCCTGATAGGCCTGGATCACATCGACCAATTGTTCGAACAGGGCACTTCCGGCCTCGCGTAGCTCCGGTAGGTCTTGGCGTGCCACCGCTTCCTTGCCGTACATTACCCGGTAGTGCGCCGGATTCTCGAGCGCGAAGCGGACGTACTCTTCACCCATGCGCCGGACCCCCTCGACGCTTGATCGTGGGGCGCCCGCCTTGATCCTCTGCAGGCGGTCGTTGAGGCGCTTGAACCCGGACGCGGCGACCGCGACCAGCAAAGCGGTCTTGTCCTCGAAGTGGCGATACGGGGCGGTCCGCGACACACCGAGACGCTGGCCCAGCGCCCGCATCGTAACACTCGCGGTCCCTCCCTCGGCGATCATGGCCGCGGCCTCATCGAGCAGCGCCGCCCGAAGGTCCCCGTGATGATACGCC
>CAYWLF010000061.1:0-10918 GCA_964458875.1 uncultured Gemmatimonadota bacterium | reverse complement strand
CGATGATTGCCCGGAACCATGCCGTCCGGGCCGAGTGCTTCGTCGTCCCATTTGCCGAGGGTGAACTTGTACTCGATTTCCATCCCCTGCGCAGCGTGGAACTGCGCGACGCGTTCGACTCCGTCGCCGGTCATCGCAAGGCCGTCCGGCTCCCAGGGTCCCAGTTCCGGCAGGTTGCCGGTCAGGTAGACGGTGCCCGTGCCCTCGGGGACGACCGCCTGGATCGTGACCGCGCCGCATTCCGGGGTTGCTTCGTCGGGGGGCGAGTCGCCGGTGGCCGGCTCATCGGCCGTGCATGATGCGACAGCGAGGATGGCGGAAAGAACAAGCAGATGGCGCATGACCTGATACTCCGTGAGACAGGTGATTTTGGGTTGGTCACAAGCTACCTTGCTACCTTGCGGCCGGCCAACCAAAGGAATCCCCTGAAATCGGAAGAATGCGTGGCTCCTCCAGGAAATGAGCTGACGGTCGGCGTGGACCTCGGCGGCACGAAGATCCAGGTGGCGGTGGTCGATCGCGACGGCGGTGTGGTCGCGACCCACCGAACGGCGACCGACCTCGAGGGCGGACCGTCGAAGGCGGTGGCCGATATCGTACGCTGCGTCCACGCATGCGCCCCGGATATGTCAGTCGTCGGGGCTGTCGGGGTGGGAGTCGCGGGACAGGTCGATGCCGCGACGGGCACCGTTCGTTCCGCGCCCAACCTGGGGTGGCGGGACTTCCCGCTCGCGGACCGTCTCGAGCAGGTTCTCGGGCTGCCCGTGGTGGTCGAGAACGATGTGCGGGCCATCGCCTGGGGCGTGTGGAATCACGGAGCGGGGCGCGGGATCGACGACCTCGTCGTCCTCTTCGTGGGGACTGGGGTCGGCGGCGGCATCGTGAGCGGTGGTCGGCTGCTGACCGGCGACCGGGGAGTCGCCGGCGAGGTGGGCCACGCGACGCTGGTCGCGGGAGGCCGCCTTTGCACCTGCGGACGTCGCGGCTGCATCGAGGCGTACACTGGCGGCTGGGCGATAGCGGCCCGCGCCCGCGAAGCGATCGAAGCCGACCCGGAGGCCGGCCGAGGGATGCTGGACGCCGCGGGGAAGGGTGAGGTGACCGCTGTCGTGGTCAGCCAGGCGGCGGCCGACGGTGATAGGCTCGCGAGCGCCCTGATGGAGGAGACTGGAGACTATCTGGGATCAGCCGCCGTGGGGCTGGTGCACGCACTGAATCCCCGCCGAATCGTACTCGGCGGCGGGGTCATTGACGGAAACCCGTATCTCGTGGATGCCGTGGCGTACGCCGTGCAGTCGGACGTGATCCCGATTTTTGCCGATAGACTCGACGTCCGGCAATCAGAGCTCGGATCGCAGGCTGGAGTGATCGGGAGCGCCTCGCTCGCAACGCGTCGCATGCAGGACGGATCGCTGGCCTAGGGGAGCTTCACCAGCCTGCACCGCTCGAACTGCTGTCGGCCTCCGCCCTGGCGCTGTCCGCCGCAGCCTCCGTGGAATCCGCCACCGCTTTCGCGCTGTCTGCAGCCAGGAGGTCCGAGGGCCCCAAGATCACGTCTCCGTAGAAGATGCTGTACTCCGGCCGCGAGCCGATCACGAGCGCGGCGTTGTTACAGAAGACAGGTTCAGTCTGGATCGTGGTCGGTCCGCCGAGCTGCGTTCCTCCGCGAAGAACTTCGAGTCGAATTGCGCCCTGGAGATGGTACCGGGCGATCTGATACGTCGTCCGCGAGAATCCGTCGGCGACTCTCGCCGGCCTGTACGATCCGAACCCGATCTTCAGGTCCATGGAACTCCGGTTTTCCACGCGCACGGTGACGGTCGCGTTGCGCCGACAGACGAGGTCCTCGGCGGCGGACGCGCTGTCTCCGGCGAGTTCCCCCTCGGTTGGCTCGGATTCCAGAGCCGGATCAGGTCCCGGATCGGGAGCCGAAGCGCAACCGACGAGCAGCGCCAGCAGACTCAAGAATTGCGCGGTTCGTCTCACGGTTTCGCCGATCCGTTGCGGTTGGTCATGCTTGGGTTCCTACCCGAATGTCCGTGGATCTGTTTCCGGCAGGCCCCGGCGACGACGCCTTCGGTACCTTCTCTCGAGGTTCGCCGCCCGCGCGCGACCGTTCTCGGTCAGGACATAGTAGCGGCGCCGAGGGCGACCTGCGGCCAGCGCCAGCTCCGGCTCCTCCCAATAGCTGGTCACCGCTCCAATCCTGGTGAGGCGATACATGAGCTTGTAGACCGTCCCGTTGGCTCGCAGGCTGCGCGGTCCGGTCTCCGCCGCAGTCGCTGTGTTCTCCGCTTGCCTGAGAAGGTCCGCCAGTTCGTACGCGTAGACACCTTGTGGCCGCGAGTCCACGTGCTCTCCCATGATGCGAAGAGTCGTACGCTCGATATCGAACATCAGACCTGCGTACCGCCTCATGGATGCATATCCTCCCAAAAAGGTGAAACCAGTTCTGGGAAGGTATCTTCCCAGAACATCGGAGCCTCAAACGGGGCCTACAAATCGAGGTAGCGGGTCACCTTGACCCGGTCAGCCGGCTTTGAGAGGCAGGAGAGCGAATTGAAGACCTTCCAGAGGGCGATCACCCTTCCGGCGTTCCCGCGCGGCTTTCATCTCATCACTCAGATGATCGCGCGTGATATGCCGGAGATCAGCCGAATCGGCGCCGGCATTCTCCACGTCTTCATCCAGCATACGTCCGCCAGCCTGACTCTGAATGAAAACGCCGACCCCACGGTGCGCGACGATTTCGAGGCGTATTTCAACCGGGCGGTCCCCGAGGACGAGCCGTACTTCCTGCACACGGCCGAGGGCCCGGACGACATGCCCGCGCATATCAAGGCGTCAATGATGGGGAGCTCGGTCTCGATTCCGATTACGAAAGGTCGCCTGAACCTCGGCACCTGGCAGGGAGTCTACCTGTGCGAGCACCGCGATCGTGGCGGCCAGCGGCGTCTCGTGGTGACCGCGACGGGTAGCTGAGCCGGGGCGCTGAGCCAAGCCGAGGAGCCAGGCAGCTCAGGAACTCAGTCGGGACGTATGACAGCAGTCGTCGCCGGGAGGCTCTGACGTCCGGTCTCAGCGTCGTTGATCCGAATCCCCAGCATGAAGGCGCCGGAAGCGGTATCGGACAGGTCGAGGCGCAGGTGGTGAGCGCCGATGCCTCCTGACCCAGGCATCTCCGAAGAAAACGACAGCCGGAAAGCGGCGTCCGCCGCTCTCACTGCCCACATGCGATCCGCGAGATCCTCCGGAACGACCCGGATTTCGACCGAATACGGGGAAGCGGCCTCCATGCCGTACACCTCGAAGTAGAGGTGGATCTCTCCGTCCGGCCCCGTCAGGTGACTCGGGCTGACGGCCAGGTGCGTCACTCCGTCCCGGGTCCACGAGCCGCCGGAGTCCGCGGCGACCGCGATGTCGCTGATCTCCGGCAGGTCCGAGGGAGCGAGGCCGATCAGCACGCTCCGGGCCCAGTTGCCGGCGGGTCCGTCCTCGGCGTTGCCGTCCTTGATCACCAGCATGAACGGATGCTCTCCCGGACCGATGGACACGGGGATCCGAGAGACCAGTGCGTCCTCGTCCCCCAGTTCGCGCGGGAGCCGGTGAACGGTCCGGACCGAATCCCGACTCACGGCGGATCCTGTCTGCAGCACTGCTGACAGCTCGATCCGGTAGACGCTGCCACCCTCCAGGTCCGTTTCCCCGGTCAGGTCGGCGCCGCGAGCCGCCGCGACCAGCCACACGGCCGTCGTCCCCGACGCCGGATTGAAGAAACGCAGGCGCTCCCAAGCAAAGCGGATCGACGGGTCGAGATCGGGGGCGTCGGGAACGGAATCGACGGCGAACCTGACGTCGGCCATCGTGCTCCGTCTCTGCTCGGTGAGATCCTGGAGCAGGGAAGTGCCTCCCCGGACCGAGCGATACGCCAGCGTCGCGTAGTACGGGTCGAGTCCCTGGAACGCTAGATAGAGATCCCTGAGCGGCGAATCGCCATAGCCGGCGATGTCGATGTCCGCGAGGTCCACGATCTCCAGTTGGTTGGCAGCATGCGGTCCGCCGACGGCCCGCCAGGGAGCGTCGAGGAGCCGGAAGTCCTCGACTCCCACTCCCATCACCGTGATGGGCGAGAAGAAGTAGATTCGCCGTCCCTCGGGCCGATCGTAACGCCAGCCCTCAACGCGATTCCCCATCCCGGGGCCGGCGATCGTGTAGGCCACCTCGTCCGGGTCACCCATCCGCAGGTAGATGAGTCCACGATCGTCGAACATGAGGTCGGGATGCCGGCCCAGGGAGTCCGCCGCCCCGGCCTGGACGCGCTTCGACCGCAAACCCCACTCGTCGAAGGCTCTCGCCAGGCGCTCGTAGTGGATGGCGAGCCGCTCCTCCACCGTCAGTCCCGCTAGCAGGGCCCGTTCGGCCAGCATGTCGCCCAGCATGGCGCAGCGGGACGCGGATGGCCGGGTCTTCCAGTCCTCGAGTTCGGCGGCTGTGGCGAGGCCGCGTAGGTCCACCCACAGGGCTTCGAGCGTCAGCGAGTCGGCTGTCGCGCAGGCCAACGGGCTGACTTGCTGGGCGGCAGAGACTGGGCACGGGATGAGGAAAGTCAGAATGGTGAGGGCCGTCACAGGCGCGCGAGTCGCCGTGTCCGGCACTCGCCGCACATTCCGCCAGGTGACCCGGAGCGTCTCCATAGGATTCCACTATACGTCGCAAGCAGCGAGGGTGGCACCCGGCCTCGAGCTGGAGCCGCGCGCATACACGGTCATTCTTCGGGGTGACACTCCCGAGCGTTTCGGCTAGACTGGATCGGATTCCACACAGCACCTGAGTTCAACACCGGCGCGGATCGGTGCCGGTAGTGTTCCGGATGTTCACGTCCACAAGGAGGCCGGATGGACACTCTTACCTTACTCATGCTGATGATGCTGGTTGTACTCGTCGTGATCGTCATTCAGCTGCGGCGCGGAGCGGCAGGTGGTACCTGCAGTTGCCCCGTCGATCAGAACTGGCTGGACGAGCACAACGCGTGGATGAGGGATTTCGGCAAATGGGTCATGGCTCAGGACAAGTGGGACGACGAGGTCCAGGACTGGATCGTGTGGGCCCGTGGGGTCATCGAGAGGCAGCACCCCGACGACCTCGAGGGCGGCGATCCTCCGAGCCCCCCGCCTTGCAAGTTCGGCTCCTGCTGAGCCGGGGACGCCGCCGGTCAATCGGCCGGCGGCTCTCCAAGCAGGTCTGACCGACCAAGCCTTTCGAGCCGTTCGCGGTACCGGCGCTCGTCGCGGGGCAGCCCCGCGGCGCGTGCCGCTTTCACGCGGATCGCGAGGCTCGCGGGAATGAACGGTCCGAAGACAGCAGCGGCCGGCGAGTCGAAGACCGACGCCACGCCGATCGCCTCTTGGTAGCGGCCCACGCCGAGCAACAGCCTGGCGTATCGCAGGCGCTCTACGGCCAGGGCGTCGGCGAGCCCCCAATTCCAGTTCGCCGAATGAACACTCGGGATCAGGCTCCCAAAGGCCTCGATCGCGTCGGCCGTGTCTCCTCTCAGACGCGCCAGGTCGGCTTCCGCTCCGGCCTTGAACAGCGCCCCCCGGCGCCGCCACAGGGGATCGTCCGCGTCCCGGGCCACCTCTTCCAAAGCTCCCCGGATGTGCTCGAGCCGAGCCGTATCGCCGACCTCCGCATTCCAGATCGACGCCACCCAGAGGGCCATTGGCGCGCGGAGTTCCTGGTAGCCCTCGCCGAACGTCGACCGCAGCCAGCCGTCCTGCGCCGCTGCGCTGTCCGCGAACGGAGCCCCCGCGATCGCATCGATGACGTACAGGTATGGGACGCCGAGCGCTGCCTCGCCCTCGGCACCCTCGAGCAGCGTCCGCACTGCGTCGAACTCGCCCAAGGCCATGAGGACGTTCTGATACATCAGGAACGTCCCCCACTCGAAGCCCTCGCTCTCCGCCGGCCGGGCGATCAGGGGGGCCAGCGCCGAGCGGGCGCACTCGGGCGAGGACATGGCGACCGACATAGAACGTGCGGCCCGGAATGCCTCGAGTGGTTGGTCCTCCGCTTCCGCTTCCCAATCCACGCTCTGCGGGCCGTCCGTCGCACACCGAAGCATCAGGTCGAGTTGTCCCTGCCCGTACGTGGGGTCTGCAGCCACGTAACGACGCACGATCGAATCGGCCACGGCGAGGTCACCGTTTCGGATAGCGATCTGGGCCAGGTGCAGGAGGGGCGGAACGAAGCCGCTATCCGCGTCCGTGGCGGCCTCGAAGTATGCCCTGGCCACGGCCTCTGCCCGGACCCCGCCCGTGGGAATCAGGTGATAGTGGGTCTCTCCGAGCGCCGTCAGGGCCTCAGGCCAGCGCGGGGACTGCTCCAGGGACGTCCCGAACGCGGCGATCGCGCTGTCCGCCATCCCGTTCTCGAACGCGCTGATCCCCGCGAAGAAGCTGGCGTAGCGCGTCGGAAGCACGTCCGCGCGCGGCGCCACGGCGCCCAGAAAGCCCTCCACGGCCGCCGAGTCGTGGGTCCACTCCGCGGCGAGCGCTCCCTTCAGGGCGGCGAACGCGAACAACGAGTCCTGTTCGACCGCGCTCGCGTAATAGGACTGCGCCTCCGGGTAGCGGGCCGTGCGATAGGCCCTCTCTCCCTGGAGGAAGGCGGTGATGGCCGGCGGCTTTCGGTCTCCCACCGCGGAGACGTCCGGCGGCGGACGTCCCGGATCGATGAGGCTCGGCAGCAGCTCGGTGAGCGCGGTCAGCGTGATTGAAGAGTACGCCGACTCGTCCAGCGGTCCGGTGGCCATGGCCCGGGCGTAAAGCGAGTCCCCGGCCACGTCGTGCAGGCGAAGGATGAGCGTGGCGGAGTCCGTACGGGAGTGGAATTCACCGTCCATGAAGTACCTGGCCCGAAGCGACGCAGCGATGTCACGCGCCGCGTCCGGCGACAGAAGGGCCGGATCCGAGCGGTGCTCCGGCAGCATCCAGCGCCACCCATCGTCCCACTTGAGAGGCGGGGCGTGCTCGAGGGCCGTAATGATCAGTACCGCCGCGTCGAGACCAGTACCGGCGTCGCTCGGCGGCAGATCGGAGTCGCTGACCGGGAACACGAGGATCCGGTTCGCGTCCAGCGCGATGGCGGGCGGCGCGCGAAGGGCAAACCACCCGGCGGTCGCCACGGCGGCGATCGTCCCCACGGTGACCAGCGTGCGCCTCCTTTGCCGCCGCTTCCACGCTGGTCCGAACGGAAGGATGTGGCCGCTGAGTGCCGAAGCGAAGTCCGCCGCCGAGTCGAAGCGGTCCGCCGGGTCCTTGGCCAGGGCCCGCCGGATCGTGGGCTCGAAATGCGCCGGAAGGCCGCTGCGGGTTACCTCGATCGACGGGATCGTGCCCACCATCTGCTTGGTGAGGATGGCCCGCGCGCTGTCACCCTGGAACGGCGGCTCACCCGCCAGCATCTCGTACAGGACGCATCCCAGGGAATACACGTCCGTCCGCCGGTCCACCGCCTCTCCGCCCGCCTGCTCGGGACTCATGTAGACCGGTGTCCCCACCGTGAGACCCGTGGCGGTCAGCGTCTCATCGGCCGCCTGCGACATGGCCCGGGCGATGCCGAAGTCCGCGACCAGGGCGTGTCCCGAGGAGATGAGGATGTTGGACGGCTTGATGTCCCGGTGCACGATGTCCCGGTCGTGCGCGTACTGGAGAGCGTCCGCCACGTCCGTGACGATGTGGGTCGCGTCCTCCGGAGAGAGCGGACCTTCCCGCTTCATCAGGTCTGCGAGCGTCTCTCCCTCCACCAGCGGCATGATGAACCACAGGGAATCGTCGGTCGCACCCGAATCGTAGACGGGAAGAATGTTGGGGTGGTGGAGCTTCGCCTCGATCTCGATCTCACGCTGGAAGCGCTCTTCTCCGAGCGTGGCCGCGATCTCCGGTCGGAGGACCTTGACCGCGACCGGACGGTCGTGGCGCAGGTCGTGCGCCCGGTAGACCACCGACATCCCGCCTTCACCGATCTCCTCTTCGATTCGGTATCGATCCGCGAGGACCGACTGGGCGGGCAAGCCGTTCGACAAGAACTACCTCACAAGCACGGGCAGCGGGGGCGACGGCGACGGTGGCGTGGCAGCAAACCGCCGATATCGCGTTGGGACGCACGCCAAGATAGGCGAATTCCCGGATCGTGTCACCGGCGCATCGGGGTTGCCGACGTGGGATTCCCCATCGATACGGTTCGCCCCATAACCGCATCTGATTGCACACATTCAAAAAAACAGTAGTCTAGAAGTGGCCCCATACGCATCTCATCACCCCCCTGTGGCCCCGGGAGAGGAGGCACTCCCGTAGAGAGCGTGCTCGCGAGCATTCGCCCCGCACTCGCCGACCGCTACTCGATCGAGCGTGAGCTCGGATCGGGCGCGATGGCCCTCGTCTTCCTCGCACATGACCTGAAGCACGATCGCCGGGTGGCGATCAAGGTGCTCAAGCCCGACGTCGCCAGCGCGATCGGCGGCGAGCGATTCCACCGGGAGATCGAGGTCGTCGCCGGCCTGACTCATCCGCACATCCTGCCGCTGTATGATTCGGGAGAAGCTGCCGGCCTCCTCTATTTCGTGATGCCCCACATCGAGGGCGAATCGCTGCGCAGCCGACTGGATCGAGATCAGACCGTGCCCGTCGGCGAGGCCACCCGTATTGCCCGGGAGATGGCCGACGCACTCGAGTTCGCGCACCAGCATGGGGTCGTTCACCGGGACGTGAAGCCCGGCAACGTCATGCTCTCGGCGGGGCATGCCCAACTGGCGGACTTCGGGATCGCTCATCTTCTCGAAGGCGCGGACGCGACCCTAACGGGTACCGGTATCACGGTCGGAACTCCAGCCTATATGAGCCCCGAACAGGTGTCGGGTGACGGCTCGCTGGACGGTCGATCGGACATCTACTCGCTCGGCTGCGTGCTGTTCGAGATGCTGGCGGGGCATCCGCCGTTCGAAGACGCCAGTCGACGCGCCGTTCTCATGCACCAGCTGGTCGACTCGGCGCCGGATATCCGAGTGGATTGCTCCGAGGCACCGCCGGAGCTGGCCGGCATCGTGAGGACCGCGCTGCAGAAGGAGCCTTCCGACCGCTTCGAGTCAGCCAGGGAGATGAGCGAGGCGCTCGCCAGCGTGCGTTCCGCGATCGACGTCACGGCCGGGGCTCGAATTCGGCGCGCGCTCAAGCAGAGGGGCCTCCGGCTCAAATACTGGCAGCGAGCCGCCATCATCGGCTTGATCGTCCTGGCGGCCCTCGGTGCACCCACGATCTTCCAGGAGATCTTCAGGCCCGATTCGGAGGCCCTGGCCATAGAGGATCCTCGGGCATCGTACATGGTGGCGCCGTTCTCGCGGAGGGGGCAGACGGAGCTGGAGGACTCCATCGCATTGGGGGCCGCTGCCGCTCTCACGGGAAGTCTCGATCGCTGGGAACGCGTGGACGCTACCTGGGAGCACGAGCTCTCAGGCACGGTGTTCGACCTGGGTCTTGAGGGACCGCCGTTCGGCAGCCTCGACGACGCCCTGCTCGTCGCCCAGACCGAGAGGATCGGAACCGTCATCGGCTTGACGTCGGTCCGGGTTGTGGGTGACACGGCGTACCTCGAGGTCCACCAGTACGATACGGCCACGGGAGAGCGGCTCGGCACGCTCCAGACGACGAGCGCTGCGGTCTACGACCTCCGGGGACTCGTCGCGCCCGTCGCCATCCAGATTCTACAGCTGCGGGACGAGGATCCGGCGGTCCTGGTCGAGGAATCCAGCGACCCGCTGGCCTGGCAGCAATTCGACGCGGCTCTCACCGCGCTCTACGACTGGAGGCTCCAGGAAGCGGAGAGCGGATTCCGACGGGTGATCGCGCTCGACCCTGGGTTCGCTCGCGCCCACCACTACCTGGCCGTCACCCTGTTCTGGCAGACGAGTCGCGACGTGGAGCGGCGCCGCGTCCTCATCCCCCAGATCCAGAGAATCTCCCGGGAGGCAGCGCGGCTTGCCGCCGAGGCGGACCTGCCCCCCGGACGAGAGGCTCACATTCGGGGGCTTCAGGCTTTCAGCATCGGAGACTACGAAGCCGCTCGGGCGGAATTCCACGCGCTGATCGCCAGCGATTCCAGCGATACGGAGGCGTGGCTGTTCCTGGGTGCCGTGGAATCGGCGGATCCCTGGCTCGCCGAAGGCTCGGATCCGCCCAGGCCGCGGGGAGACATTAACCTGGCGCGTCGGGCGTTCGATCGCACCAGCCAGCGGTGGCCCGAAGCTCAGATCAGCAGGGGAATGCACTTCGAGATCAGCGAGGACCTGGCCGACCATCTGCTCAGTCCGTCGTGCCCGATGTTCATTGCCCGGGCTGACCTGGAACTGATTCCGCCGTACACGGATCCACTTGACGCAGAGTGGTTCGTCTTCTTCCCCCGCATCGAAGCGGACACGATCGCCTGGGCCGACTGCAAGCAGATGTTCAAGGGGTTGGAGAGAGCTGAGGCTCGCACCATTCACCGGGGGACGGCTGAGCACCTGTACGACGAGAGCATAGCGGAGATCGAGCGGTGGACGCGCTATGCCCCGGACCAGGCGCGCCCCAGGGAGGAATGGGCCGACATGGTCTCGTGGTGGCTTTCTCGCCAGGACTGCGCGACCGATGCCGCGGTGACGAGGGGGCTGGTCCGCGAGGCCCTCGGCCATCTCGAGGCCGCTCTCTCATTGAGTCCGGATACCACACCGCGACAGAAGATCGAGCATGCGCTGCTGCAGGAAATCCTCCTGGCGGAGCTGCTCGAAGGTGAAGCTGCTGGCCAGCATCCGGATGTCGCTCAATCTGGCGTCGAGGAATCCGTCGATGTTCTGCTTGTGCTTCTCGACGAGCTCTTCCAGGTGGGT
>CAYWLF010000060.1:0-11042 GCA_964458875.1 uncultured Gemmatimonadota bacterium | reverse complement strand
TGAGGCCGAGCTCGTCGAGACCGCCTCGGAGGAGGAGGCGGACGAGCCGGCACCTGACGCGGTCGATGCGCCAGCCGAAGTAGAGTCGCAGCCTCTCTCCGCGGAGCTCGAGCCGGACGTGGCGGGAGATGAGCCACGGATGGACGAGGCCGGGGAAGCGGCGGAGGATATCGAGGCGGTCTCCGCGGCGGACGTGGAAGAAGACGAGCCGGAAGCGGCTCCGGCGGCCGAGAGCGATGACGACCTTGACGAGGTTGGTGTCGAGGATGCCGATCTGCCCGAGGCGGACGAGGTCGTTGCCGAAGATGTCGCGGACATTGACGTCGTGGTCGCAGTGGAGCCGCTGCCGAAGCCGAAGCGCGCGATCAAGCCGAAGCCGAAGCGTGCGATCAAGCCGAAGCCGGTCCGGCGAGGCCTGCCCGAGACCCCACCACCCACGGCGACCCCCGCAGCGCCTGCAGCCTCCGCGGCCCCCGGTGGCACGGTCCGGATCAAGGCCGAGGGGTACACGACCGATGGTCGAAAGAGGGGTAAGCGGGATCGCAAGCGCCGGCGCCGGGTCGACCAGGACGCCGTGCAGGAGAGCGTGAAGAAGACTCTTGCGGCCATGGGTGGAGGAACCCAGCGCAAACGTCGCCGGGACACCGGCCCGACGCAGCAAGAAGTGGAGCGGGACGCTCGTGAGGCGAAGGAGGCCGCGGAGGTCACGACAGTCCGTGTCAACGAGTTCTTGACGATTGCGGAACTCTCTGACCTGATCGACGTGACTCCTCAGGAGATCATCACGTCGGCCTTCAAGAATCTCGGCCTCATGGTGACGATCAACCAGCGACTGGATTTCGACCAGATCGAGATGATCTGCGATGAATTCGGTTTCGAGGCGGTGCGGGAAGAAGCCTACGAGGCGGACCTGGTCGAGTTGCACCAGGAGGCCGAGGAGGAAGGGGAGCTCGCATCCCGGGCGCCCGTAGTCACGGTCATGGGGCACGTGGACCACGGAAAGACCTCGCTGTTGGATCGTGTGCGCGAGACCAACGTCATTGCTGGAGAAGCGGGCGGGATCACTCAGCATATCGGCGCCTATCACGTCGTCGTCCAGGGAGACAAGGCTCTTACCTTTCTCGATACTCCGGGGCACGAGGCCTTCACGGCCATGCGCGCCCGGGGAGCTGAGGTCACGGATCTCGTGATCCTGGTGGTAGCGGCCGACGACGCCGTGATGCCCCAGACGGTCGAAGCGATAAGCCACGCCCGGAACGCGGGCGTGCCGATCATCGTGGCGATCAACAAGGTGGACCTTCCCACGGCCAACGTGCCGAAGGTCAAGCAGGACCTGCTGTCCCAGGAGGTCATCCTCGAGGAGTTCGGGGGAGATGTGTTGTCGGCACAGGTTTCGGCCAAGACCGGGGAAGGTCTGGACGACCTTCTGGAGAAGGTCCTTCTGCAGGCCGAGATGCTCGACCTCCAGGCGGTCCCGACGGGTCTGGCCCGAGGGACGGTCGTCGAAGCGGAGCTCGATCGAGGAATGGGTCCGGTGGCGACCGTGCTGGTGCAGAGCGGTGAACTCAACGTCGGAGATGACTTCATCTGCGGTCTGCAGGGAGGGCGCGTACGGGCTCTCCTGGATGAGCGTGGCAACCCCGTGGAGAAGGCCGGTCCGTCCGTTCCGGTTCGAATTCTGGGGCTGGAGGGAGTTCCTCAGGCCGGGGACCGATTGGTCGAGATGGATGCGTCTCGAGTTCGCGAGATCGTGTCCCGCCGGCAGCAGTTGGAACGCGAGAAGGACATCCGCAGGCGTCAGAAGGGAACACGCCTGGAAGACATCTTCGCGGCGGTTCAGGAGCAGGGACAGGCGACGCTGAATCTGGTGATCAAGGGCGACACCGACGGCTCTCTTCAGGCGCTGGCAGATTCCCTGGAGCGTCTGGGTACGGCGGAGGTGGCGGTGGATGTCGTTCACAGGGGTGTGGGTGCGATCAACGAATCAGACATCCTCCTTGCGACGACCACCCAGGCGTCGGTCATCGGCTTCCACGTCCGGCCGGACGTCAAGGCCAGGAACATCGCCGAGAAAGAATCCGTGGAAATACGGCTGTATAGCGTGATCTACGAGGCGGTGGAGGACGTGAGGCTGGCGCTGGAAGGCCTCCTGCGACCGGAAGAGCGCGAGGTCCTGGTGGGTACCGCCGAAGTCCGCGAGACGTTCAAGGTTCCGAAGGCCGGCACTGTCGCCGGCTGCTATGTCGTGTCCGGCTTGATACAGCGGAATCTTCCCGTGCGCCTGCTCAGGGACTATGTGCAGGTGTACGAGGGCAATATTGGAAGTCTCCGGCGGTTCAAAGAGGACGTCCGCGAGGTGCGCGACGGGTACGAGTGCGGCATCGCGATCGAAGGATTCAACGACATTAAGGTCGGAGACGTAATCGAATCCTATCGTGTCGAGGAGATTGCGCGCACCCTGGCCGAGAGCGGCCAGGCGTCCTGACGTCGGGGGGACTGACGTCGTGTCGGCAGTGTACGGCAGGGCCCGGTGGGAGCTTCGAATCCCTGACTGCCAGTCGCTCAAAGACAAGCGACGCGTGGTGCATGGACTCCGGGACCGTGCCAGGTCACGACTGAAGGTCTCGGCCGCTGAGACGGCCTACCAGGATGAGATGCGGAGGGCGGAAGTCAGCATTGCGTTTGTTTCCTCAGACGCGACCCTGGCCCGCTCAATTCTCGATCGCGCGGATGCCCTGATCGCGTCCGATCCCCGGGTATACGTGCTCGAGACCGAGTCCGAGATCTTCTGAATCGAGAGCGTACGGGCGCCAGCGGGGAGAGCATGTCATCCAACCGAAGGACCATCCGCCTCAATCAGCTGCTCCGTGAGGAACTCGCTAGATTGCTGCGAGAGGAAATCAAGGATCCTCGCGTGCGATCGGTCACCATCACGCGGGTCGACGCCACTCAGGATCTGTCATACGCCGATGTCTACGTGAGAACTCTCACGGACGAGATTCCCGTGGACGACGCGATCGTCGGCCTCGAGAGCGCCGAGGGCTTCGTCAGGAGACGCCTGGGACGCGAGCTTCATCTCCGCCGGATTCCCGACTTCCGGTTTCATGCCGACCGGGCCCTGGAGCACGTGCAGCGCATTGAAGTTCTTCTGGATGAAGCCCTGGGCGAGCACGAGGATGATGCGGGAAGCTGATCTCCCGGCGGTGCTGCTGGTAGACAAGCCGGAGGGGCCGACCTCCCACGACGTGATCCAGGTGGCGCGCAGTGCTCTAGGCGTAAAGCGCATCGGGCACACGGGTACACTGGACCCTTTCGCGAGCGGGTTGCTCATCCTGTGCGTGGGGCGTTCCACTCGCCTGGCGGAGTATTTCCACCTTCTACCGAAGACCTACGCGGCCACCGCAATACTGGGTGTCGAGACAGACACCGAGGACCGCACCGGAAAGGTCGCCGCAACCTCCGACGGCTGGCGGTCGGTGACGCGCCAGGACATCGAGACGGCCGCGGGGCGGCTCCGGGGTGAGTACGAGCAGGTGCCGCCAGCGTTCTCGGCGAAGAAGGTGGCGGGCCGGCGATCCTACCAGGCAGCGCGCGCCGGTGAATCGATCGAGTTGGAGGCGCGCACCGTGTGTGTCCACGCCCTGGAAATCGGTGACGTCCGCCTGCCCGAAGTGGAGTTCGTTGCCCAGGTGTCCACGGGCACCTACGTCCGGTCCGTAGCCCGGGACCTCGGGACTCATCTCGGCTGTGGGGCGCACCTCAGCTCCCTTCGCCGCCTGTCCATTGGTCCGTTCAGCGTCTCCGATGCGGTGGATATCGCTGATCTGGCGAAGGCGGCCATCCCGGCGTACTCGTCGCTGTCCGCGGCGCAGTCGCTGTCCTGGCTTCCGACCCGTAGTCTGTCGGGCACCGAGGTCGTCGAGGTCGAGCATGGACGACAGATCCCGGATCCGGCGGGAGACGATCGTACGGATCTGCCGGTCGCCATGGTGGCAGGAGAGCGACTGGTCGCCGTGGGGCGCCGGGACTCGGAGGCACTACGACCCGAGAAGGTGTTCCACGATGCCTGAGCCGCGAGAGGTCCTCGAGAGCGGCCTGCCACCGGATGTCGGGGGCACCGTCGTTACCGTTGGGAGCTTCGACGGCGTGCATCGGGGACACATGGCGGTGCTGAAAGAGATCACGCAGCGAGCGGCGGAACGCGGGTCGCACAGCGTGCTCGTCACATTCGACAGGCACCCACTGACTGTCGTGCGACCTGAAGCCGCGCCAGGGCTTCTCACCACGCCGGACGAGAAGAAGGAGATTCTCTCCCAGTCCGGCCTGGACTACGTGGCGTTCCTGCCCTTTACGAGATCGCTGTCCGAGTACGGACCCGAGGAATTCGTGAATCGCGTACTGAGAAAGCGCTTTCGGGTCGGGGAGCTGGTGATCGGATACGATCATGGCTTCGGACGTGGCAGAGAAGGGGGCATCGAGCTTCTGCGACGATTGGGTCACGTCCACGGATTCGAGGTCGATGTGGTTCCGGCCGTTGCGTCGAATGGTGCACCGGTATCGTCTACCCGCATCCGGGCAAGCGTTCGTCAGGGTGAGGTGGAGCAGGCGGAGAGGGACCTTGGACGACCCTATTCGTTTCGAGGTCCGGTGGTGACGGGTATGGGAAGGGGCAGGGGTCTCGGGTTCCCGACCGCGAACATCACGGCTCCGGGCGGTGGCAAACTGCTCCCCTGTGCGGGCATCTACGCGGTCAGGGCCTCCCTCAGGACGGAAATCCGGTCGGGCCTTCTCCACCTCGGTCCGCGACCGACTTTCGCGGGTTCGCCGCCCTCGATCGAACTCTATATCCTCGATTTTGATGAAGACATCTACGGCGAACGAGTTCGCGTGGACTTCCTGACCCGGCTGCGCGACGTGCGCCCGTTCGCCACGGCATCGGAACTCGTCGAACAGATGAAGAAGGACCGTGACATGGCCCGGGAGTACTTTGCGGCCAACGAAGGCTGAATCGGTCCCTCGCCGCGGGGCTGCTGGGCTGCTTTACAGAACGACGATTCGGCGCTATTTTTCAAAGCTTAATATCCCTTGAATACACGAACTTGAAGGAACTCATACAGATGACGCTGGGCACGGAAGAGAAGAAGGCGATAGCCGGCAAGTTCGGCTTGCACGAGGGCGACGTAGGGTCGCCGGCCATCCAGGTCGCGCAGTTGACGGCTCGGATTGAGCACCTGACGGAGCATTTCAGAACGCACCCGAAGGATCACCACAGCCGCAGGGGCCTCCTGAAGATGGTGGGCCGCCGCCGCCGGTTGCTCGAGTACTTGAAGAAGAACGAGTACGAAAGATACAAGACGGTCATCAAGGAATTGGGTCTGCGCCGCTAGGAGTGTTGCAGGCCTCGGAATGCGGCGGTTCGGCGGCGCAAAGCGCCTTCGGACTGCCGTTTTTGTCGTCCCACCCGTGCCCGCTACGAGAACGCGGGAGATTCGCGGCCGGGATGCGTAAGAACAAAGACGTTGTATGCTTGAGAAGAGCGGAAAGAGAAGAAAGAAGAGATGGCACACAGGATTGAGAAGGAATTCGCGGGCCGGAAGCTGGTCCTCGAAACGGGTCGCATGGCGCGGCAGGCGGATGGGGCGATTCTAGCCCAGTATGGCGATACGGTAGTGCTGGTGACGGCGATGGCGGAGCGAAAGCAGTCCCGCATGCCGTTCTTCCCCCTTACCGTCGAATACCGGGCGAAGACTTATGCGGCCGGGAAGTTCCCGGGCGGGTTCATCAAGCGAGAGGGACGACCCAGCGACAAGGAGACCGTTTCTGCGCGCCAGATTGATCGTCCCCTGCGTCCCCTGTTCCCCTCCGACTACCAGAACGAGACGCAGGTCGCCTGCTTCATCATCTCGGCTGACCAGGAGAACGACGCCGACGTGCTCGGGATGCTGGGCGCCTCGGCGGCGCTCACGATATCGCCGATTCCGTGGGGCGGACCGATCGCGGGCGTCCGCGTGGGCCGCGTCTCCGGTGAGTGGGTGATCAACCCGACGTTTGAGCAGCTCGAGTACTCCGACATGGACATCGTCGTCGCAGGTACCGACGAGTCGATCGTCATGGTTGAGGGCGCCGCGGTGGAAATCAGCGAGGACGAGCTGGTATCGGCGCTGGAAGTGTCGCACAAGGCGATTCGAGAGCTGATCGCGATTCAGCATGAGCTCGTGGCGATGATCGGTGGACCGCCGCAGAAGTTCGAGTACCCGCCCAAGAGCGTGTCACCCGACTTCGACGCCACGGTTCGCGAGAGGGCTGCCAGCAGGGTCGAGGAGGCGCTGGCCCTCCCCAACAAGGAAGAGCGGAATCAGGCGCTGTCTGCGCTCAGGGAGTCCGTGACCGCCGACCTCCAGGATGAGGCGACGTTCGCGGAGCACCTCGACGATCTGTCGAGCGTGATGAAGAGTCTCGAGAAGGAGACGATGCGGCGGCAGATCCTGGAGCGGGGTGAGAGGGTCGATGGCCGGGGACTTGACGAGATTCGGCCGATTTCTTCCGACGTGGGCATCCTGCCGCGGACGCACGGCTCAGCGCTGTTCACGCGTGGTCAGACGCAGGCGCTGTGTGTAGCGACGCTGGGTACGATCAGGGATGAGCAGCGGATTGACTCCATCGACGTGCGCGAGGAGACTTCGAAGTCCTTCATGCTGCACTACAACTTCCCGTCGTTCTCCGTTGGCGAGGTACGCCCGTTCCGTGGACCGGGTCGCAGGGAGATCGGGCACGGGATGCTGGCTGAGCGGGCTCTGCAGTCCCTCCTGCCCGCATACGACGAGTTTCCGTATACAATTCGCATCGTCTCTGACATTCTCGAGTCCAACGGCTCGAGTTCTATGGCGACGGTGTGCGGGGGGTCACTGTCGCTCATGGATGCTGGCGTGCCGCTTCGCGGACCCTGTGCCGGCGTCGCCATGGGCCTGGTCAAGGAGGGCGACTCGGTCGCCATTCTCACGGACATTCTCGGGATCGAGGACGCTCTCGGCGACATGGACTTCAAAGTCGCCGGCACGTCGGACGGCATTACCGCGATCCAGATGGATATCAAGATCGACGGCTTGAGCCTGGACACGATGCGTGACGCGCTAGGCCGTGCCCGAAAGGGGCGTCTGCACATTCTCGATGTCATGAAGCAGACGCTGGCAGAGCCGCGCTCGGAGATGTCTCAGTATGCTCCGCGGATCATGACGATTCAGATCAACCCCGAGAAGATCGGGGAAGTGATCGGACCGAAGGGCAAGACGATCAGGAGCATCCAGGAGCAGACGGGAGCCCAGATCAACATTGAAGACACGGGCGTTGTCACCGTTTCCTCCGTGTCCGGTGAGGCCGCCGAGAATGCCCGGGCGATGATCGAGGCGATCGTCGAGGAGCCCGAGGTCGGGCGGATCTACGAGGGCGTGGTCAAGAACACGACTACGTTCGGCGCGTTCGTCGAGATCATTCCGGGTACGGAAGGACTCTGCCACATCTCGGAGCTGGAAGAGGGGCGCACCGAGAACACCGAGGACGTGGTTCAGCCGGGTGACGTCGTGCAGGTGAAGCTGCTGGCGGTTGACGAGCGGGGACGGCTGAAGCTGTCCCGCCGCGCGGCGATGTCCACGGACTGAGCCGGATGCCTCTCTGCGTCGACGAGGTGCCCTGCGGTGCCAGGGTGCCGTGAGGCCGACGGGGGAGGGTGGCGTACTGACGGACCGGCCGTCCGCTCTTTCGCGGGCGGTCGCCAAGGAATCGACGGAGCGACTGGATCGAGAGGTCCGGCGCTCCGTTCTTCCATCCGGTACGTTGGTGCTGTCCGAGAGGATGGATTCGGTCCGCTCCGTAGCGGCAGGCGTATGGGTGCGGCGGGGCACGGCCCACGAGCGGCCGGAGTACCGTGGTATCGCACACCTTCTGGAGCACCTGGTATTCAAGGGCACGAGCCGACGCTCTGCCCAGCAGATCGCTACCGCGGTGGAGGGTACGGGAGGGTCTCTCGACGCGTACACCACCCACGAGCACACCTCGTTCCAGGTCCGAGTTCCATCGGATCACCTGGGGACGGGGCTGGATGTCCTGGCCGACCTGGCATTCTCGCCCGCTCTCCGAGAGGAGGACCTCGAGCTCGAGCGAGAGGTTGTTCTCGAAGAGATTTCGCGAATGGAGGACACTCCGGACGATCTGGTGTTCGAACTCCACTCGGAGTTCATGTACGGCGGACACCCGTACGGGTCTCCAATCCTGGGCACGCGACAGACCGTCGAGTCGCTTGATGCCAGTGGCATTCAACGGCTGCACCGGGAGGCCTACCGTCCACAGAACATGGTGGTTGCGGTGGCTGGGCAGGTCGATCATGAACTGTTGCTCGAGCAGGTGCGGGATCTGTGGCCGGATGGTGAGGGCGGTGAAGGAATCGAGAACGTGCCCCGCCTGGAGTCGACGACCATCGGATCGAGAGTCGTCCATCGCCCGGGAGGGCGCCAGGCACATCTGATCGCTGGAGGCCTGGGGCTTGACCATGCGAGTCCGCTACGGCACGCGGCCATAGTGGTAGGGCAGGCCCTGGGCGGTGGAATGAGTTCACGCTTGTTTCAGAAGGTGCGCGAACAACTTGGACTGGCGTACTCGGTCTTCTCGTTTCAGTCGTTCTATGCCCGGGGCGGCCACCTGGGCGCCTACCTCGCCACTCGCCCAGAATCCGTCCCAGAGGCCCGCGAAGCCCTTCTCGGAGAGCTGGGGGCCCTCGCGGATCGGGGACTGACCGTGGCCGAGCTCGAGGAAGTAAAAGAGCAGATCAAGGGGCAGATCCTCCTGTCCCTGGAGTCGCCTGCGGCGCGCATGCATCGACTCGCCGGTATGGTCCTGTATGATGAGCCGTACAGGAACCTGGACGCACTGGTGGAGCTGATCGAAGCCATCGATCTGGACCAAGCGGCGGAGGCGGCGAAGCTGTATGATCCGGAGGGTCTGGCGGTGTTGGAACTCAGGCCTGCATAATCCCATAAGGCGGGTCTAACCGCTCTTTCCGGCGTCTCTTCTGGCGCCGTTTCGGCGAGTCGGACCGGGGGGTCCGGAATCGCCTCCGAAAGAACCGAACAAGGAGCTGCACCATGATCGTGGGGGTTCCGAAGGAGATTAAATCGCACGAGAACCGTATCGCGGTGGTTCCAGGCGGGGTGGAGGCACTGGTGGCCCAGGGGCATCAGGTCCTGGTCGAGAAGGACGGCGGCGTAGGTAGCGGCTTCGAGGATTCCGCCTACACCTCCGTCGGCGCCGAGATCGTCGCTGACGTGGACGAGCTTTGGGCCCGGGCGGACATGATCGTGAAGGTCAAGGAGCCGATTGCTCCGGAGTACGAGAGGATCAGAGAGGGACAGGTCCTGTTTACGTATTTCCACTTCGCGGCGGACGAGACGCTGACGCGGACGATCCTGGACCGAAAGTGCGTGGCCATCGCGTACGAGACCGTTCAGCTGTCGACCGGCGAGTTGCCGCTCCTGACTCCGATGTCCGAGGTCGCCGGGCGCATGGCCGTTCAGGAGGGCGCCAAGTACCTGGAGAAGAACCAGGGGGGCTGTGGCGTTCTGCTGGGTGGAGTCCCGGGAGTGCTTCCGGCTGAGGTCGTGATCCTGGGAGGAGGAGTGGTGGGCACGAATGCCGCGTGGATCGCGGCAGGCTTCGGCGCTCATGTCACGATTCTGGACCTGGATCTTGACCGGTTGCGATACCTCGCCGACGTCATGCCGGCGAACGTAGACACTCTGTTCTCCAACCGACGCAACATCCTCGAGCAGATCGCCCGTGCCGACCTCCTCGTAGGCGCCGTACTCCTGCCGGGAGCCAAGGCGCCGAGCCTGGTCCTCCGGGATGACCTCAAGCTGATGAAGGACGGTTCGGTCGTCGTGGACGTGGCCGTGGACCAGGGGGGGTGCGTCGAGACGGTGCGTCCGACCACGCACGATGATCCGATCTACGTGGTAGAAGGAGTGATTCACTACTGTGTCGCCAACATGCCCGGCGCCGTTCCACGTACATCCACGCTGGCGCTTACGAACGCGACGTCGCCCTACATGCTGGCGTTGGCGAACAAGGGCTGGGTCAAGGCCTGCCAGGACGACCCTGCGCTGGCCCTGGGCATCAACGCGGTCGATGGCAAACTGACGTATGCCGCGGTCGGTGAAGCGTTCGGCATCGAGAGCGTCGACGTTTCGCGGGTGTTGTAACTCCGGAACAGAGTCTCGAGCGGCTCCGCCTTTCGTCCGTGAAAGGCGGAGTCTACATTCTCGGATCGGTGGCCCGACCCTTGCACGTCTGGCGACCGAAACGAAGTAGTGCGCGCTCTTTCTCGATGATCCTGAACGGAACAGGCGATGTGGAAACGTCTCTTCAAGGGTAGCTTCCTCCCGATCAACGACGTGGGCGTTGACCTCGGTACTGCGAATACGTTGGTCTACGTGGCGGGTGAGGGCATCGTATTGAATGAGCCCTCCGTCGTGGCCGTCGAGAAGAGTACCGGCCGTATCATGGGGATCGGTCTCGAGGCGAAGCGCATGTTGGGTCGCACTCCGCATGGAGTAGAGGCGGTTCGCCCGCTGAAGGACGGCGTGATCGCGGACGTGGACATCACCGAGATCATGCTCCGCTACTTTCTGAAGACGGTCACGGCGGATCGTGTGTTCAAGATCAGGCCGCGCGTCGTCGTCGGAGTGCCCTCGGGGATCACAGAGCTGGAGCGCCGGGCGGTCCGGTCGAGCGCCCATGCGGCGGGGGCGAAAGAGGTGTACATGGTCTCCGAGCCGATGGCTGCTGCCATCGGTGTCGGGCTGCCCGTCGAAACACCCACCGGAAACATGGTCATCGATGTGGGCGGGGGGACGACGGAGATCGCCGTGATCGCGCTCTCAGGCCTGGTGGCCGAAACGTCGATCAGGGTCGGCGGGGACGAGCTGGACGAAGCGATCGTCACGTTCCTGCGCAAGAACTACAACCTGCTCATCGGCGAGCCGACGGCGGAAGCT
>CAYWLF010000059.1:0-11102 GCA_964458875.1 uncultured Gemmatimonadota bacterium | reverse complement strand
CCCCTTGGCGTCCTGTATCCAGTCCTCCACTGTCATGAAGCGGGTACCGAATCCGCCTTCGGGTCTCGGGAAGGACGGAATCAGCCTGGCCTCCGGCAAGAACAGGGAGCGCATCCGATCCCAGTCCCTTTCGTCACCGGCGGGCCCGGAAATGACGTCATACACAGCCCCCATGATCGCGTCCACCGACTCGACGTCCGTCGGGTCGGCGGTGGGCGGCGTCTCTTGGGCCGGCAGTATGCCCGAAACGCCGAGAAGCAGGGCCAGCACGAGTGCTCCGGGTGCGAACGAGCGCAATCGGACAGTCATGGTGTTTCCTCCTGGATCGCAACGGGTTCGAGCCATCTTCGAAGAGAACGGATCGCGTCCGCGCGATGGCTGATTGACGCCTTCACCTCCGGGGGCAATTCCCCGAAGGTCTTGTCGTATGCCGGGACGAGGAAGAACGGGTCGTAACCGAAGCCCTCTTCCCCCCTGGATTCACGGGTGATTCGCCCCTCCACACGTCCACTCACCACCAGAGTCCGATCGGCCGCCAGGCACGCGACCGCACACCGGTAGTGTGCCCCCCGCTCGCCATCCTCTACTCGATCCAGCAGGTGGAGCAGGCAGTCGTTGTTCGCCGCATCCTGGTCCGACCGTCCCATGCCATGGTCGGACGCGAATCGCCGTGACCGAACGCCGGGTCCTCCGCCCAGGGCATCCACGCACAGCCCCGAATCGTCAGCGATCACGTCCAGCCCGGTCTGATGCCGATAGAACCTGGCCTTGGCAAGCGCGTTCTGCTCGAAGGTCGAGAACACCTCGACGTCCTCTTCGCCAGGCAGGCTCTCGACTCCGAGATCCCGGAGAGAGGACACCTCGATGGGGAGACCGGCAAGAAGGTCCGTGATCTCACCGACCTTGTGGGCGTTGCGCGTCGCGAGGAGGAACTGCCGTAGCGCCACCGCGATCCTCGTCTACCCGGCCTACGGGCTTCCGATGGTCACCGCCGGACCGCTCACCGGCTCGACGATCCGACTCCCCGTTCCGTCCAGGGTCAGGAAGAGCAGAAGGACCGGCAGGTACAGGAGGGAAACCCGAAACAGTCCGCGGGCGGTGGGCGAATCGGCTCTCACGGCGAAGCGGACCGCACTCGCGACATAGGCCCCGGTGAGAAGGAGCGCCGCAAAGGCATAGAAGCCGCCAGTGAGTCCCAGCAGCACCGGTAGCAAGCTGGTAGGGAGAAGAGCCACCGCGTAGAGAACCGACTGGTGGCGCGTCTGCCGGCCGTCCGGGTCCGTCACGCCCAGCATTTTCAATCCTCCCCGACGGTAGTCGTCCCTGTACATCCACGCCAAGGCCAGAAAATGCGGAAGCTGCCAGAAGAAGAGGATGCCGAACAGCGCCCATCCTCCCGGATCCAGGGACCCGGTGGCTGCCGTCCACCCCCCCAGGATGGGCAGGGCTCCCGGTACCGCACCCACCAGAGTGGAAAGCGATGAGACCTTCTTCAGAGGCGTGTAGGCGAGGATGTAGCTCAGGAGCGCGATTACAGCCAGGACAGCGGTGAGCGCGTTCACGAAGACGGCGAGGACGACCACGCCGAGGGCTGACACCCCGATCGAGAAGAGTGTCGCAATTCCCGGCGTCACCTTCCCCGTGGGAAGGACTCTGCCCCGGGTCCGCTGCATCAAGGCGTCGACGTCTCGTTCGAGAACCTGGTTGAGCGCGCTCGTCCCCCCCGCCACCAATCCAATGCCGACCGAGGCGACGAGCAGAGCCCATCCGTCGACCGCGCCGCGGGATCCAAGGACAAACCCGGCTCCCGCGGAAATAAGCACCATGAGGGTGATGCGGGGCTTCGTCAGGGAGAACAAATCTCTCGGCCGGTTTCTCACTCTTCGCCGTCCCCGACCTGGATTCTGTGGACGAGCCCGGAGGTGGAGAGCCCGCTCTCTAGTTCGACCAGTACCACTTCCCCGCCAGCCCTCCTCACGGCCTCGGCGCCGGCGATTTCCTTCTCCGAGTAGTCGGCTCCCTTGACCAGCACATCAGGCAGGAGCTCCGCGATCAGCGACTCCGGCGTGTCCTCTCCGAAAATGGTCACCGCGTCCACGAAACGGATGGCTGCGAGGATTTCCGCCCGGTCCGTGTCGGACTGATAGGGCCGGCTCGGCCCCTTCAGCCTGCTTGCGGATTCGTCGGAATTCACGGCCACCACCAGCCTGTCTCCCAGCGAACGGGCGGCGACCAGAGAGGCCACGTGACCGCGGTGGAGAAGGTCGAAGACGCCGTTCGTGAATACCAGTCGGTGAGTCCGCGGGCGTCCCCACAGGCGGACGAACTCAACTCGTTCCAGGACCGGCGCGGAGAGGGGAATCCCGCTGGACGCCGATCCGCCTCCCGCTGACTCAGAAATGGGTGTCCTCCAGCTCATGGATGGTGGGAGCGGCCGGCTGCGGTTGCGCCGCGAACAACACCTTGAGCACGGGCGGAACGATGAACGTCGAGAGGATGACCATGATCAGGATGGCGCTATACACCTCTCCCGAGAGGATCCCCGCCGTCAGGCCGATGGACGCGAAGATGAGGCCCACCTCTCCCCTCGGCACCATACCTACCCCCACCACCAGTTTGCTGATTCCCACCCGCCGGACCGCGAGGCCCGCCACCAGCTTACCAACGATGGCCACCGCCGTAAGGACCAGGCCTACCACCAGTACGGCCAGGTCGAAGTCCGTCGATCCGGGAATGAACAGGTGAACGTTCACCGGGGCGCCGACGACTACGAAGAAGATCGGCGTGAACACGTCGGCGACAGGCTCGATCTTCTCGACGACCGAATCGAACTGGTTCGTCGAAGACAGCACCAGTCCGGCGGCGAAGGCCCCGATGATCATCGCAGATCCCGCCCAATCGGCTAGCGCTGCGATACCGAGCGCAAAGCAGAAAGCGGTAACCAGCAGCACGCCTCGGACTCGCATCTTGTCCACGGCATCGAACAGCATCGGCGCAAAACGATTACCGATCACGACGGCGAGCACGAGGAACCCGACGGCGAAGACGAAGATCTTGCTGATCGCGAACAGGCCGACTGCGGCCCCCGATGCCAGACCGGCCACGACCGCCAGGATGACGATCCCGAGGACATCGTCGATCACGGCAGCGCCGATGATGATCCTCGCCTCCGGCGTGTGCATTCTCTCCAGGTCCGAGAGCACTCGGGCGGTGATCCCGACCGACGTGGCAGTCAGGGTGGCTCCCACGAAGATGCAGACGATGGTGAAGCTGATCCCCTCCGGAGTGACCCCGATGGACGGGTTGGCCAGATACCAGTAGAGAAAACCAAGCCCGAACGGAAAGACGACGCCGATCAGGGCAACAGCGGACGCAGTACGCCCGACGCTGAACATCTCCTTGAGGTCCGTCTCGAGACCGATCTCGAACAGCAGGATAGAGACCCCGATCTCGGCGAACACGTGGATGATTTCGTACATCGGCGTCCCGGGGTCGGGAATGACTCCGAGAACGCTTCCCCCGAGAATGACTCCGGCCACGAGCTCTCCGAGGACCGCGGGCTGTCCCCTTCGCTCGACCATCTCTCCGAGGAACTTCCCCGACAGCAGTATGACGATGAGGATGAAGAAGACGTCCCGGATTTGGACGCCGTGCTCCTCGCTGTCGTCCTCGGATTCGGCCGATGCGTGTACCTCCTGGGTGGCGCTCCCGTCCGCGTCGGTCTCCTGGCGGACGATGATATCGGACCAGCCCCCGATCGCGCCGAAAGCCACGTCCGCAGCGCCAGAGGCTCTTCTCTCGCCCCCGCCTTCCGGCACGTCCGGCTCGAATACGCCCCCTGGACCCACGAAAAGGAACCAGAAGCCCACTCCGAGCATCGCCAACCGGCGCAGGCGTCTCCATCCCGACGCGTTCCTGCGCCCTACCATTGCGACTGCGCTCCGTCCACGATCTTCTGCACCAGGTTGTCCAAGGCGACGTCCTGTCCTGTTGTCTCTCCTGCGGGATCCGCCGGGCTATACTCCCCCTGCCCGCTCACTCCGGTGCCGTTCCAGATGATCTCGTTCTTGCTTCGATCGATGATCTGGACCTGGGCCATGATCGACACCCTCCGCTGGAATACAGCCGCGCCCACGTCTTCAACCCCCTGAAAATTCATCGCGGTGTCCGAGTATCGAGAGAGCTCGGCAACGATGGTGGCATCGGCCTCCGCTTCCGCCGCCAACTGCACTCCCAGATTGCGTCGTACGGCTTCGAGAAGCTTGTCTGTGAACGACTCGGTGAGCGCGAACTGCGTCGTCCTGTTCTCGATCGGGGGCACGTACACGGTCTCAATGTGAGAGGGGAGGCCCCCACCACCGGAAAACGTGTAGTTGCAGCCGATCGCGCTCGAAGCCAGCGCGAGGGCCACGAGCCCCGGAACCAGCACCGAGCCATTACGGAACAGGCGGTAGGTCAAACGCATGCGCGGGATGGCTCTCCCCGTGATTCGTGATGTCCTCGATCCGCCAACGGACCCGGCTGTGCTCTTTGAGGTTTCGATATTCCGCCTCGCTGGGCCACGAACCGGGCCCCTCCCAGTCCAGGTTCACTCGCTGTACGGTCCGGCCGCGAATTCGTTCTTCAACCCGTCGCAGGTCGCCGTCTCGAATGAAGAAGTAGACCCTTCGATCCGACTGGCCTCCGTACACGAGAACCCAGTCCGACCCGGCCATGTATCCCTCCGCAATCCCGTCGCCCGGCCGAAACAGTCCCGCCATGGCGTATACGAACTCCAGCCCTGGGATTTCGACGTCCTCGATCTCGCCCAGGCTGCGCAGTTCCCCGTCTGCAACGGCGATAGCCATCGCCACGTCGCCCGAAGTGAACAGGTCCACCCGCAGACTGTCCGGAGGATTGTAACGACCGACCCCGTCGCCGCTGATGTCTCCGCGACGGTCTGCGTAGCGCCACTCAAACCGCAGCGTTACCGGCACGTCATCCCCCGTCAAGCCTCTGACTCTCGCCGCCAGGTCCGCTGGATTCGCTATCGGTGGCCCGCTCTCCACGGAACTCATGCAACCCGCGAACACGAGCACAGACAGAACCAGGAGCACCGCTCCCCGGCCTCTTCGGTCGCGGAAGTCGGCGCGCAGCCGAGTCGCGCAGAAGCTACGGAGCCTCCCAACACCGAGCAAGAAATCAACTGTCCAGTTGCGCCCGCCTCGCGACATCACTCGGGCCATTCGTTGTCCGTGGCCATGAGCGACTCGAGCACGGCTATGAGGTGCGGCGGGATTCGCCTGGGTTTGCCCCGCTCATCCGTGCATACGAGCCGAGTGCTTCCGGCGGCAACTTCCTCCCCCGTCTCTGCTCGAGTGGCCAGGTAGGTGAAGGTCACCGTGCGGCTGCGAACACGGCTCACGCGGGTGTATATATCCACCATCTCGTCGTAGCCCACAGGGCTCCGATACTCGACCTCGACATTCGAGACCGGTAGCATCACGCCTGCGCGCTCCATTTCCGAGTACACCGCCCCGGCCGCACGCAGCAGCTCGGTGCGACCAAGCTCAAACCAAGCCAGGTACTGCATGTGGTGCGCTCGCCCCATTTGATCGGTCTCGGCATAGCGGACGCGCAAACGCGTGCGATCTCCGGCGTTCGATTCTGAGTTCATGGCAACTTTCGAGAATGATCGGCCGGCCCCGACGGGACCGTTTCACGTTCGTCAGCCGCACTCTATACTGGGCGCCATGGAAAGGTCCAGTATAGTCATTTCCGACGCTCACCTCGGAGCGGCCCCGGCTGACAACGAGGCGGCGCTCCTGAAGTTCCTTGCGGGCGTGCCTGACATCGCCGGTGATCTGCTGATCAACGGTGATCTCTTCGATTTCTGGTTCGAGTATGACACCGTCATCCTGAGCCGGCACTTTCAGGTGCTGCGTGTTCTAGCGGACCTCGTCGACGCCGGCGTTCGGATTCGCATGCTCGGCGGCAACCACGATTCGTGGGGCGGTCGCTTCCTGACCGACGAGATCGGAATCGAACTTCTCGACGGGCCCCTCCGAACTGAAGTCGGCGGTCTCAGGGCCTATGTGGCCCACGGGGACGGCCTGGGCGGCGGAGACCTGGGCTACAGGGCTCTCAAGTCCGTGATCCGGACCCGCCTCGCGAGCGCATCCTTCCGCCAACTCCACCCCGATTGGTCGGCCCGCCTGGTAGGTTTCGTGAGCCGCACGGAGAACCGGCACGGGAAGCAGGACGACCCAGGCAGCGACCGCCGCTCCGAGCGACTTCGCGTGCTCGCCCGGGATCTTCTCGCTACGGATCCCGATCTTGACCTGGTGGTGTTCGGACATTGCCACCAGCCGGAACTCCTCGAAGTGGATCCCGGACGCTACTACCTCAACGCGGGGGACTGGCTGCACCACTGCACGTGGGCGGAGATCTCCGCTGGCGGAATCCAGCTCAACCGGTGGAGTCCACGCTGACCATCTCGAGGTGATCCACCTCTTCTCCCAGCAGGCGGCGAGCCAGGAGATCAAATCTCGCAGCCTCGTCCGTGACATAATAGCGGGCGACCGTCGGCACTCCTGAAGGGTTCTGGAGGTCCTCTGAGACGAGCAGCTTTTCCAGGGCTTCGGCCGTGGCTTCGGCCGAGTCGATGAGTTCGACGTCCTCTCCCACTACCCGGGCCAGAAGTGGCTTCAGAAGCGGATAATGCGTGCAGGCCAGGACGAGCGTATCGATGCTCTCCTCGAGGAGGGGACCCAGGTACCGCTCCGCGGCCAGTCGCGTGACCTCGTCTTCCGTCCAACCTTCCTCGACTAGCGGGACGAACAACGGGCACGCCCGCTCAAAGACGAGGGCATCGGGCCGGTGGGCATGAATCACCGTATTGTAGGCCCGGCTCGAGATCGTACCGCGAGTCCCAATCACTCCGATTCGCCCGATCAAGGAAGCTTCAGCCGCTGCCCGCCCCCCCGGCTCCACCACCCCCAGAACCGGGACACCCGCTTTCGCCTCGACGTCCGGCAGGGCACGAGCCGTAGCCGTGTTGCAGGCTACGACCACCGCCTTGACCCCCTTGCTCACCAGGAAGTCCGTAGCTTCGAGCGCGTACCGTCGGATTGTCTCCGCAGCCTTGGGGCCGTACGGGACCCGAGCCGTGTCACCGAGGTAGACCGTCGCCTCGAAAGGCAGGCGCTCCTTTATGGCGCGAAGCACCGTCAGGCCGCCCAGTCCCGAATCGAAGACTCCGATCGGCGCAGAGACTCTGGATCGCTCCGAGGATCGCTTCACCTAGGGCCCCCCGACAGGCACGGAATACTGCACGGCCACACCTGGGGATCCGTCCGGGGGTGGGACGACAGCACCCTCGAAGTCCCACAGCTGTGTGGACACCCAGGCATCGACTCCTGCGAAGAGCGCCCAGAACACTGCCAGCACGATCCAGTCCTCCTTCTGCTCCTGCCGGGCGGCCGCGAGTTCCTCATCGCCCGCCCGCCGAGCGGCGTCCAGCTTCGCCTGCGTCTTGAAGAGCATCCACAGGGATGTGGCCTCCATCGTGAAGTAGAACGCTCCCCGCACCGGCTGATCGACCGCGGCCTGCCCCCAACCCGGCAGGACCAGGCTACGGAAGAAGGCCCCCATGGGGGTGACCGGCGGCCCCAGGGAATCTCCGACGCCGACGGGCATTTCGGCAACGACAGCCGGAACGGAGTCAGGAACCTGCGGAACCGAATCCGCGACCTCGACGACAGCTGCGGGGACGGAATCCGGCAAAACCGGCTCCTGGGCGCGCAGCGGACCACACAAGGTGAGGGCCGCCAGGGCGGCGACAGACGCCGAACGAAAGTGGCGGGAGCGTGTGGGAGTCGAACCCACCCAAGACGCTACTCGCGTCTCGCGACGGTTTTGAAGACCGCAGGCGACACCGGCCGCCATCCGCCCCCCCAGTACTCTGCCCGTCTGCGCGGGCTCGATGGACGTCAGGGCCTGTGGGCAATCACGTCGATTTCGACGCGAGCCCCTTTGGGAAGACCTGCGACAGCGACGGTCGAGCGCGCGGGATACGGACTAGTGAAACATCTTTCATATATAGCGTTAACTAATCCGAACTCATCCATATCCGCAAGGTAAACAGTCGTCTTCACTACGTCGGCGAAGGACAGGTCGGCCTCCTCCAGGATCGCGGCCAGGTTTCGGAAAACCTGCTCGGCCTGGGCCTCGACGTCATCTCCGGCAAAGTCAGGGGTCCCGGGAACCAACCCGATCTGCCCCGCTGAGTACACGAACCCACCGGCTTCCGCAGCTTGGGAATAGGGACCGATCGCTGCCGGAGCCCTGTCTGTGTGTAGCACTCGCATAGAGTCTTCTCCCGGTAGACTGCGCGACTCAGAACAACCCCTCGATGCGCCCGTCAGGGTGAATCCGCATGCCCTCGGCCGCCGGCCGGGCCGCCAGGCCTGGCATCGTCATGACATCCCCGGTCAGGGCCACGATGAATCCGGCGCCCGCCGAGATCCGGAACTCGCGCACCGTGATGTCGAATCCACGAGGCCGTCCCAGCAGGGTGGGATCATCACTCAGTGAGTACTGCGTCTTGGCCACGCAGACGGGCAAGTCGCCGAGGCCGTTCTCCACGATCTGCTGGGCCTGCTTCGCCGCCGGCGCGGTCATGTTCAGGCTGTCGGCACCATACACCTTGGAAGCGACCGTCTCGAGCTTCTCTCGCAGGCTGAGCTCGGTCGAGTACAGGGGCTGGAAGTCAGCCTCTCCCTCGTCGAGAACGCTGAGTACCTCTTCCGCCAACTCGATCCCACCTTCCCCACCCCTCGCCCAGATGTCGCAGTCCGCATAGCGGACTCCCGCGGCCTTGCACATCGAGGCCACGAGCGCAACGTCCTCGTCCGTGTCTTCGGCGAAGCGATTGATCGCAACCACCACGGGAACGCCGAACTGGCGAACGTTCTCCACGTGCGCCAACAGGTTCTGGAATCCGGCGTCCAGGTCTCCGGTCACGGTGACGTGGTGCTTCATGGCTCTGAGCGTCGCGACGACGACCGCGGCCTGAGGCTCCAGCCCGCCCATGCGACACTTGATGTCGAAGAACTTCTCCGCCCCGAGGTCCGATCCAAACCCCGCCTCCGTCACCACGATGTCGCCAAGTCGGGTGCCTGCCTTCGTGGCGATCAGCGAGTTGCAGCCGTGCGCGATGTTGGCGAAGGGTCCGCCATGAATCAACGCCGGTCCCCCTTCGATCGTCTGCACCAGGTTTGGCCCGAGGGCATCCTTCATGAGAAGGGCCATCGCGCCGCCGATGTTCAGTTCTCCAGCCCGCGCGAACGACCCGTCCGGGCGCGTCCCGAGGACGATCCTGTCAACCCTCTCCTCGAAATCCGCCAGGTCCTCGGACAGGCAGAAGATCGCCATGATCTCCGACGCGGCCGTGATAGTGAAGCCGTCCTCGCGCGGGAGGCCGGACATCGGGCCCCCGAGTCCGATCACCAGGTTCCGCAGCGAGCGGTCGTTCATGTCGACGGCTCTGCGCCAGTTAATCTTTCGAGTGTCCACGCCGATCGAATTTCCGCGCTGCAGGTTGTTGTCGAATACTGCAGACAACAGCGAGTGCGCGGAGGTGATGGCGTGAAAGTCACCGGTGAAGTGGAGGTTGATTTCCTCCATCGGCAGAACCTGCGAGTATCCGCCCCCTGCCGCCCCACCCTTAATGCCGAAGACGGGCCCGAGGGATGGCTCTCGAAGGCAGAGCATCGTGCTCTTCTCGAGCCGCCGGAGCGCCTGGGCCAATCCCACGGCCACCGTCGATTTTCCCTCGCCAGCAGGGGTCGGAGTCATGCCCGTCACGAGCACGACCTTTCCTTTCGCGGGACGATCACCCAGAGCCTCGGGCGTGATCTTGGCGATGGTGTGGCCGTAGGGACGCAGGTCCCCTGAGCTGAGTCCGATCTCGCCTGCGACGTCCAGGATGGGCCTCAGCGTCGCCTTCTGGGCGATATCGATATCGGTAGGCATGTTTCTGGCTCCCTGTTCTATGAATTGCTTCCAGTTGTCGCTTCTGTGCTGCGTCCGTCCAGCGCCTGGAGAAGCTCCGCCCCCGTAACCGGGACGGCCCCGAGCCTCGTGACCTCGATTCCGGCGGCGAGGTTCGCCAGATACGCTGCCTGGCTGACGGAAGCTCCGGCCATCAGGCACACTGCCAGTACCGCGGTAACGGTATCGCCGGCTCCCGTCACATCAAAGACCTCCCGCGCCTCCGGTGGCAACAACCTCGTCTCGGCGGAGGGCTCCACCAGGAGCATTCCCTCCTCACCGAGAGTAAGGAGCAGACAGTCGCACTTCAGACGCTCGAGGAGCGGGTGGAGCGTGATTTCATCTCTCGGCTCCCTCTCGAGTCCGAGAGCCGCCGCCAGCTCACGGGCGTTGGGCTTGAAGATCGTCGCTCCCGGAAAATCAAAAAAATGCCGAAGCTTCGGGTCGACGACCGATGGAATCCCCCTGGCCACGGACCTCGAAAGGAGCGCACGCGACAGGGTGCCAGACACCACTCCCTTGTCGTAATCCTCGATCACGAGCGCGTCCGCCCATTCGACGGCGTCCAGCGCATGCCTGGCCAGACGCCCGTGGTCTTCCTCCGTCAACGGGGCGGGATCCTCCCGGTCCACTCTCAACATCTGCTGGTGGCGCGCCAGGATTCTGGTCTTCCGCGTGGTCGGTCTGCCCGACAGCGACACGAGATCGTCCGAGGGCACTCCGGCCTCCGTCAGCCGCGCGGCCAACGTGGCAGCCGCGTCATCGGTGCCGACCGCGGCGACAAGGCGGCAATTGGCTCCCAGCGCCGCTACCCCCATCGCGACGTTCGCCGCTCCACCTGGCGCCGCCCGCTCACTCGCCACCCGAACTACGGGAACCGGGGCCTCGGGGGATATCCTGTCGACCGAACCGCCGAGGTACACGTCCAGCATGGCGTCACCCACGACGAGAACGCGCCCATCTCGGGTCGCATCGAGGAAGCGGATCGCCTCCTCTTTCGCTAGGAATGGAGTTTCTGGGGGCACGATGTCGTCTTGCGTCCGATCTGGATCCCGGGTAACCTGCCGCGA
>CAYWLF010000058.1:4680-11190 GCA_964458875.1 uncultured Gemmatimonadota bacterium | reverse complement strand
TCGTGATGGGACGGAAAGCCGGCCACCTCGCCCTTGGGATCGGCCGGGCCGCCGGAGCCACATGCACCATCATCGGGGAAGAGTTCAAGAGCGATCGGATCACGTTCGACGACGTGTGCACGATCCTGGAGGGCGCGATCCTGAAGCGACGGGCCCTGGGAAGACGAGACGGACTCGCGATCATCGCCGAGGGAATCGGCGAGAAGATGGATCCCGAGGAGCTCGCCGCCCTGCCGGGCGTGCACGTGGAGTACGACGCGTACGACCACATCCGGCTGGCCGAAATCCCGATGGAGACGATCCTGAAGCGGGCGGTGCAGAAGCGCTTCGCGGACCGGGGAGACAGCGTCACGATCACGGACCTGCGACTGGGCTACGAACTGCGCTGCGCCAAGCCCATCACGTTCGACATCGACTACACGCGCACGCTGGGCTTCGGGGCTGCCCGATTCCTGCTCTCCGAGCCCAAGGAAGAGTCGCTGCGGGTCGGCGGAATGGTGAGCCTGGGGCGCGGCGGTCACGTGCGGGTGCTTCCATTCGACGAGTTCCGTGATCCCGAGACGGGCCGTACACGAGTGCGCACCGTGGACACGGATGCGGAGGCCTACGAGGTCGCCCGCCAGTACATGCTCCGCCTGGAGCCGGCCGACCTGAAGGACCCGGACATGCTCGAACGATTGGCGCGGCAGGCCCGCACCGACACGGCGACCTTCCGAGCCAAGTTCGGTCCCGCCGTCGGCCTGGAGGAATGACGGTCGGCGGCATCCGGGCCGTCCTGTTCGACCTGGACGGGACTCTCATCGACAGCGAGCGACTGATCCTCGCTTCGTACCGGCACACGATGCAGGCGCACCTGGGGTACGTGCCTCCCGAGGACACGTGGAAGGCCACGATCGGGCAACCGCTGGTGGTGCAGATGAAGATGTTCGCGGAGCGGGAAGACCAGGTCGCCGCGATGATCCAGACCTACGTCGATCACAACCTCGGAAACCACGACGACTACGTGCGTCCGTTTCCCGAGGTCCGGTCCGTGCTCGAGGCCATCCTCGAATCAGGCCGCGCCCTCGGGATCGTGACGAGCAAGAAGCGACGGGCCACGCACATGGGGCTGGCGCGCTGCGACCTTCCGACGGAGTGGTTCTCGACGATCGTCACGGCGGACGACGTGGAGCGCTACAAGCCGGAACCCGATCCAGTGCTCAAGGCCCTGGATGACGCCGTCGTCGCGCCCGCCGTGGCCATGTTCGTGGGGGACAGTACGCACGACATGCGATCCGGTCGGGCGGCGAAAGTGGTGACCGCCGCCGCCCTGTGGGGACCGTACTCACGAGCCCAACTGGAACCGACCGATCCGGATCTGTGGCTGGACGAACCGCGCGACCTGCTGCCCGCACTGGGACTCAGCGGCGGGGCCTGAACCTCCCGATCAGTCCGCGGCGGGCCGCAAGGCCACTGCCATCACATCGTCGAGCTTCTCCGCATAGACGAACTCCAGCGATTCCCTCACGTTCTCCGGCAGTTCGGAAACATCGCCTTCATTGTCCTTCGGGAGGACGATTCGCTCGATTCCGGCCCGCAGGGCCCCCAGCACCTTCTCCTTCACGCCACCGATGGCCATCACGCGTCCGGTAAGGGTCAGCTCGCCGGTCATGGCCAGATCGGCGGCCACGGGTCGGCCGCTCAGGGCACTGATCATCGACATGGCCATGGCCACTCCGGCGGACGGGCCCTCCTTGGGCACCGCACCGGCCGGCACGTGAATGTGAATCTGCTGGTCCTTGAGCATCTGCTCGGCGATTCCCAACTCCCCGGCGTGGCTGCGAGCGAAGGTGAGCGCGGCCTGCGCGCTCTCCTTCATGACATCGCCGAGTTGGCCGGTGAGCACGAGGCCGTCCTTGCCCTCCATCACCGAGCACTCGATTCGCATGATGTCGCCGCCCACCGGCGTGTAATACATGCCAGTGGAAACGCCGACCGTATCCACGTCGAGTCTCTTCTCGGGATGCACCTTGGGCTGCCCGAGCAGGTCGCGAAGGTCGTCCACGTCCACCTTGACGGACTCGGCATCGCCGCCCGCGATTCTCCGGGCGCTCTTCCGTGCGACCGAGCCCAGTTCGCGCTCCAGGTTCCGGACGCCCGCCTCGCGGGTGTAACTCGAGACGACGTCCTCGAGCGCCTCGACGGTGACCTCCAGCTGTCCCTCCATGAGCCCGTTCTGTTCCAACTGCCGGGGCAGCAGGTAACGACGGGCGATCTCCAGCTTCTCCTGTGCAGTGTACCCGACGAACTCGATCGCCTCCATGCGGTCCTTGAGCGGTCCCGGGATCTGGTGCGGGAAGTTCGCAGTGGCGATGAACATCACCTCCGAGAGATCGAACGGGATGCTCATGTAGTGATCGACGAACGCGTCGTTCTGGGCCGGATCGAGCACTTCCATGAGGGCGGCGGACGGGTCGCCCTGGAACGACACGCCGAGCTTGTCCACTTCGTCGAGCAGGAACACGGGATTCTTGCTGCCCGCCCGTTTCAGGCCTTGGATGATGCGGCCCGGAAGGGCTCCGACGTAGGTACGCCGGTGGCCCCTGATGTCCGCCTCGTCGCGAGCGCCGCCGAGAGAGACACGCACGTACTTGCGGCCCATCGCATCTGCGATCGACTTGGCGATAGAGGTCTTGCCGGTTCCCGGCGGTCCGACGAACAGGACCGTCTGGCCGGTGCGGTCGTCAATCTGTCCGAGGCGGCTGGCTTGTTCCTCGTCGGGTTCCGCCTCGTCCGCCGGATCGCCCTCGGGATCGGCATCCGGCGCCAGGTGCTCCGGCGCCTCGCCGGCAGCCTCGGCCGCGGCGGACTCTTCTGCCACGACCTCGTTCCGCCGCTCCTGCAGGCTTCGCACCGCCAGGAAGTCGAGGACACGGTCCTTCACATCGGACAGGCCGTAGTGATCGCGCTCGAGGATCTCCTCGGCCCTCTTGAGGTCGAGACGGTCTTCGGTGCGGACGTTCCACGGAAGGTCCGCGACGGTTTCGAGAAAGGTCCGGATCACCTGCGACTCGGCCGCTTCGCGTGGGATGCGCTCGAGGCGGCGAAGCTCGCGGTCCACCTCCGTGCGGGCTTCCTCCGGGAGGTCGAGGGCCTCGAGCCGCTCACGCAACTCCTGGACCTCCTCCTGGTCGGCATCGTCGCCGAGCTCGCTGCGAATGGCCTTCATCTGTTCGCGCAGGAAGACCTCGCGCTGCCGTTCGCCGAGTTCCTCCTGGACCTTGCTGCGGATCTGGGCCTGCGCCTCGAGGACTCCGATCTGACGCTGCAGCTGGAGCAACAGTTTCCGCAGCCGATCCTCGACCGACAGGGTCTCCAGGAGATCCTGCTTCTCGGGCACCTCCAGCTCGGTGTAGAAAGCCACCAGGTCAGCGAGCTCGCCGCCGTTGGTCACGCCGCCCAGCAGGTGGTCCACGATCTCCTTGGGCACGCCGCGAAGACGACTGAGCTGCGCGGCCCGTTCACGCACTTCCTTGTGGAGGGCCCTGTACGCCGGGTCTTCGTCATCCAGGGGTGGCATGTCCTGCATGCGCCGGACGATGGCCTCGAGAAACTCACCCCGTTCGGTGAACTCGAGTACGGCGCCCCGCCCCGTGCCCTGCACGACCAGCTGGATGCCGCCGGGCACTCGCTGCATCTGCGCGATCCGACAGATCGTGCCGATCCTGAAGAGGTCTTCCGCCGTCGGATCCTCCGTTTCGGCATCGAGCTGCGAAACGGCGATCAGGCGCTTCGAGCCCTGCAGGGCGTGCTCGATCGCGGCCAGGGTCTTCTCCCGACCGGCGGCGATCGGGGCGGCGACGGACGGAAACACGACCGTTCCGCGCAGCGGCAACACGGGCAGGCGAGCCCGCTCTTCGAGCATTTCTTCCGAGTCGTCTTCCATCTCGGCGTCTTCGTCCCAGGCGATGTGAACTTCCTCCATTCCCGTGGGCAAATCTTCGGATTCAGCTTGGAACAGGGAAAAGGAAGCTGTATTCTTCTGATCGTGCATGATATGCGATCTCGTTTCCGTGTGATGTGGCCGAACTCGATCCGTTTCGCTGGCTGGTCCGCGAGCGATCGACCCTGCTCGTATTCTATCGCATCAGGCGTCTTTTGTGCAGGAACCGGGCCCGGTTCCTGCGCCCTAAACGGCCGGGCATGCGCCTTTCTGGCATGGAACGAATGACAGGCCTGAACCGGTTCCGCCAACGAGGCAGAAGAGCTCGCCCCGCGGGGAGATCCGTGCGCAGGGCGCGATGGGTTCTGGGCGTGACCGTTCTCGCCTTCGCCGCCTGCTACCCCGGCCCCGTCGATCCGGTCGGCCTGCCCCGGATTCCCGATGTCTTCGAGCGACTGCCGTACGTGCAGAACGTCACGGACGCGGGCGCTTCGGTCCTGTGGATGAGCCACGCGGGGTCGGCCGATACGGCCTGGTACAGGGTAGCCGGGAGCGACTCGACCTGGGCCCCGATGGTCGTGCGAGACCACGTCCACGGTACGAGCCGGGCGGACATGGCTTCGCTGCCGGCTTCGAGCACCGTGGAGTACCTGGTGTCCGCCGCCGGGACCCGGGCGGGTCCGCACGACTTCCGAACGGCGCCACCGGCCGGAGCCGCCGCCGAAGTGAGGGTCCTGCTGTTCGGCGACTCGGGTTGGGGGGGGGCCGCTCAGCTCGACCTGGCCCGCCTGATGCAACGGGAGGAGTGGGACCTGTCGATCCACGTGGGCGACATCGCCTACAACGACGGGTCCAGGGACGAATTTACCGACCGACACTTCTGGGTGTACGCGCCGATGTTGGCTTCCGTGCCCTTCTTTCCCTCGGTGGGGAACCACGACATCCGGGCCGACGGCGGGCAGTCCTACGACGGAGCGTTCCTGTGGGCAGGGCCCTTCCCGGGAGTCCGCTACTTCTCGTTCCGATGGGGACGAATCCAGTTCGTGTCCGTAGACACCTCCAGCGACACGGACGACGTTCGCGATCTGCGGGACGGGAGGGGTCGTCAACTGGACTGGCTCAGGGGAGTGCTGCAGGAAGCCGCTGCGGACAGCGCCGTGGACTGGATCATCGCGTTTCAGCACCATCCCTTGTACAGCCATGCCGTGGGGATCAGCGGGCACGGCCTCGATCAGGGCCTGAGGAAGGTCCTGTTGCCCGTGTACGAGCGCCATGGAGTGGACCTGGTCACGGCGGGGCACGACCACCACTACGAGCGGACGTGGCCCATCCGGGCCGGTCGCCGGGTGGACGACGGGTGCGGACCGGTGCACGTGCTGTCCGGAGGAGGGGGCGCGTCCCGCTACGCGCGTGACATCACGAACACGACGCTCCTGGCGACGGCGCAGCGGGTGTACCAGTACGTCGAGCTGACCGTCGGCGCGGATCGCATCCGAGGGCGCACGATCGATCGCCACGGGCAGGTGGTGGACGAATTCAGCGTGCGCCGGTTCGACGGCGCGGCCGAGGGTCTGCCGGGGCGGTGCTCGCGATGACGATTTCACGGCGGCGCACGAAGTCTCCGGCCCGAGCAGGCCCGACGCTTCTCGTCTTCTTCGCCCTGGCGATCGCCGCCGGGGTGGCGCCGTCCGCCGTCCAGGGCCAGGAAACGCCCGAAGTACCGTCCGATTCCGTGGCGTCAGGGGCCGACACGATTCGCGCCGGGCCGGTCTCGCCCGCCGAGGCGCAAGCGATTCGGGACACCCTGCAGCGTCCGCCGGCCCAGTACTCCGCCGACTGGGTGGACGTGGTCGAGTTTCCGCTCAAGGTGATCGGCTGGCCACTGGACCTGGTGTTGGTCCGGTTTCCCGCGTGGCTGGTCGGCAAGCTCACGGCGCCCCGGCCTCCGAGCGGGCTCGTGCGCACCTACCGGGCCATGTCCGAGTGGGGTCTCCGACCGACGATACGGACCACGATCGGTCCCCGGAGTGCTGCGGCCCTGGAACTGCAGTTCGATCGCTACTATCCGTTCTACGTGCACGCCGCGGTGTCGCGTCGCCTGTCCCAACGCTACCGGACCGGCGTCATCCTGAACGGTCGAACGACGTGGTTCACTTCCGAGGCGAAGTGGCAGCGGGATGCCCAGACTCCGTTCTACGGCATCGGCTCCGGGACGAACGCAGACGATCGCTCGTTCTACCGGCGCGACTGGTGGGACGCGGTTGCCCGGACGGGGATCAAGGTCTCACCGTCGCTGATCTTCGCCGGTGGCCTGGCCTACGAGCACAACGAGGTCGGCGATCCCATCGGGACCTCGAATTCGATCTTCGGCGCGTTTCCCACCGATTCCCTGTACGGGGCGAACCAGACGACCGAGTACCTGCGCCTGGAACTCAGCGGTACGTTGAACTTGACCCGTTGGCAGGACTTCCAGCAGACGGGGGTTACCGCTGGAGTGGCCGCGCGGTCGTTCTTCGGCCTCACCGGAACGGACTCCGATTTCCGGCTGTTCACGGCATTCCTGCAGACGTATCTGCCGATCAACGAAC
>CAYWLF010000058.1:2771-4580 GCA_964458875.1 uncultured Gemmatimonadota bacterium | reverse complement strand
TCCGGGTGATCTCGGACATCTCACGCGACGACGGCGGCGAAGGAGTGCCGTTCTACCACCTGTCGACCCTCGGCGGGAGCCGAAGCGCCCTCGGTTTTCCTTCCAGCCGCTTCGTGGACTACGACATGCTTTCGTTCATGCCCGAGTACCGGTTCGAGATATGGCGTGAGCTGCACAGCCGGATGCGGGCCGAGACGTTCCTGTTCTTCCACTACGGCGCGGTGGGTGAGACGATCGGGAGCATCCAGGGAGGCGACTGGCACCCGTCGTACGGCCTCGGCCTGCGCCTCAGTCGACCGACGGCCCTGCTGGGGCTGGCCTACCTCGGGTTCAGCGCCGAGGGGATGACGGCGGGGATCAGGGGCTCATGGCCATTCTGACCCGTCGGTGCGGGCCGCTCCTGGCGGCAGGGAGCCTCGCGATCGCCGCGGGGTGTGCGAAGCAGGTCCCGGTCCCGGTGCGCCCGCAGCCGATCGCCTACGCCGACACGCTGCCGATCGAGGAGCCTGCGTACCGGGAGCCGCTGGAAGCGCCGCTCTTGATCCGGGACGCAATCAGCGGGCAGGTGGCCAAGGGGATCAGCGTGCGCCGGCTCGTGAACGAGAACCACGAGGCGCTGAACGTCACCCGGTACGACGACGTCGTGAACTCGGCGTGGTTCGAGCACCGGAATGGGCGAAGGCCGCTGACGCCCGACGAGACGTTCCGCGGGCCGACCACCGGCACCGGCCCGGACACGACCGGGCCCATCGTGCTCACACAGGCGAAGCTGCAGGGAATTTCCCCCGGATTTCACATCCAGGACTCCCGGGGCGTCCACTACGTCGTGAAGTTCGACCCGCAGGGGTTCCAGTACCTGAGCAGTTCCGCCGGAGTAATCGCCAACAGGCTCCTGTACGCGGCCGGCTACCACGTCCCGGAAGACTACATCTTCAGATTCCGCCGCGAGCACATCACTGGCGTGAAGGAGGGGGCGGCCTACCAGGACGAAGAGTTCGTGGAGCACCCGCTCGAGATCGACATGGTGGACGAGATTCTCTCGCGGGTGGACACGCTGCCCGACGGCCGCTTCCTGGCGGTGGCCAGCCAGTACGTGCCGGGTCCGCCCCTCGGACCCTTTCACTTCTCGGGCACGCGCGAGGACGACCCGAACGACTGGTACGCGCACGAGCATCGCCGCGATCTGCGAGGACTCTACGTGGTGTCGTCCTGGGTCAATCACGTAGACATGCGTTTCGCGAACACGATGGACGCGTTCGTCGAGCCGGGCTTCGTGCGCCACTACCTGATCGACTTCGCCGCCAGCCTCGGGAGCGGGACCATCCGCCCGCACAACCCGCGGGAAGGGGCGGAGTACAACTTCGATTTCTGGCAGACCATGGCCCGCATGTTCACGCTCGGGTTCTACCGCGAGGGGTGGGAGGGCGAGTCGCACCAGGCCATCGATCCGAGTATCGGCTGGATGCAGGTGGAGACATTCGATCCGGGCGGGTGGAAGGCGAACTGGCCCAACGAGGCATTCGTGAACATGACGGTCCGCGATGGCTACTGGGGCGCCAGGATCGTGGGGTCGTTCACGGATGCGCAGGTGCGGGCGGCGGTGAGCGCCGGAGAGTTGCCCAGCGAGTTCGCGGCCGACACCCTGGCCGAAATGCTGAATTACCGGCGGGATCGAATCGTGGAGTACTGGTACGGCCGGGTCACGCCGGTGGAGAACCCGGAAGCACTCGGTGCGGGCGAGTCCGGCGCTGGTCTCACGCTCGCCTTCGAGGACTACGGAATCCGGGACGGGGCCTGGACCGCGGACGG
>CAYWLF010000058.1:0-2671 GCA_964458875.1 uncultured Gemmatimonadota bacterium | reverse complement strand
GTAGCCCGCAGTTACGAATTCCTCACCGGACTCAACCCGGGGTACAGACGCCATCTGCGGCTCAGCGCGTCACGGCTACCGGCGCCGCCCGACGCCAGGATTCTCGACCTGTGCTGTGGGACGGGGGCCTCCACGCGGGCACTGCTTGCCGAACACCCGGGGGCGCGCGTGACGGCGGCGGACGCGTCCGCCGGCATGCTGGCCGAAGCACGCCGCCGCTTGCCAGGGGACCGGGTCGAGATCCTGCAGGCCGATGCGATGGATCCCTCCGCGTCAGGGATCAGAGGTCCGTTCGACGCCATCTTCATGGCCTACGGGATTCGCAACATGTCCGATCCGGACCGGTGCCTGGCCGGCCTGCTCGATCTCCTCCGGCCCGGGGGAAGGATCTGTTTTCACGAGTACTCCGTAGCCGACTCGGCCCGGGCCCGAGCGACCTGGAACGCGGTGTCGCTCGGAGTAATCATCCCCGGTGGGCTCCTGACCTCCGGCACGACCCGGATCTACCGCTACCTGAGACGCAGCGTCCTCGATTTCGATGGCGTCAGCGCGTTCGAGGAGCGTCTGAGAAGAGCCGGATTCACCGAGGTGAGGACCGAAACGATGGACGGTTGGCAGCGGGGGGTCGTGCACTCGTTCCTGGCGCGGCGGGCCGAGGCGGCAGCGTGACGACCGTCCCCGACGGCAGGCAGTCCTTCCCGCAGCGCTCGGGGTGCCGCGACCAGGCCCCGGAGAACACCAGGGCCCTGGTCGTGGGCGGCGGGCTGGCCGGAATCGCGGCGGCCTGCGTCCTGGCCGAGTGCGGCGTGGCCGTTACCGTCGTGGAGCGCGAGGACTACCTCGGCGGACGACTAGGCACGTGGAAGGAGACCCTGCCGGACGGCACGGAGCTGCGCATGGAGCGCGGCTTCCACGCCTTCTTCCGCCAGTACTACAACCTGCGCGAGCTATTGAAACGAGTGGACCCGGATCTGCGGCGCCTGGTCCGCCTGCACGACTACCCGGTCCTGGCGCCAGGGGGGGCGATCCAGTCGTTCGAGGATCTGCCGACCCGGCCTCCGTGGAACATCGTCTCGCTGGTACGCCGGGCCGACACCTTCCGGTACCGCGACCTGCCCAAGGTGAACGGGCTGGCGGCGCTCGACATGCTCAGGTTCGATCCGGAGCGCACGTACGAACAGCACGACGACACTACCGCCCGTGACTACCTGGATTCGCTCCGATTCCCACCCGCGGCACGGCGAATGATGTTCGACGTGTTCTCCCACTCGTTCTTCAATCCAGAGGAGAAGATGTCGGCCGCCGACCTGCTGATGATGTTCCACTTCTACTTCATGGCGAACCCAGAGGGCCTGGTGTTCGACGTCCTGGACGACGAATTCGAGGCTTCGCTGTGGACGCCCTTCCGGACGTACCTGGAAGACCTGGGCGTTCGATTCAGGCTCGGCGTGGAGGTGACGTCCATAGGACGCTCGAGTGGGGACCGGTGGACGGTCGAGTGCTGCGAAACCGGTGACGAGGCGACGGATACCGAGAGTCCCGACCTGGTCGTGCTGGCCGTGACGGTACCGGGCCTGCAGCGGATCGCTTCCCAGTCACCGGGTCTCGGCGACGCGAGGTGGAGGCAGAACGTGGCGGACCTGAGACTGACGCTGCCTTTCGCGGTGTGGCGCATGTGGCTGGACCGGCCGGTGAATTCCGACCGTCACCCGTTCGTTGGCACGGCCGGCTATCCGTACCTCGACAACATCTCCGTGTACGCGATGTTCGAGGAAGAGAGCCGCCGGTGGGCCGACGCCACGGAGGGGTCGGTGGTGGAGTTGCATGCCTACGCGGTGCCCGAGGACGTCGGCGAAGCGGCGCTGAGGGCGAGCATGCTGGAGGGTTTGCACGACCTGTATCCGGAGACGCGCGATGCCCGGGCCCTGCACGAGGTCTTCCGCCTGGACCAGGACTGCCCGGCTTTTCCGCCCGGGGGGCACGCGCGGAGGCCCGGCGTGAAGACGCCGGCGGAAGGGGTGGCGCTGGCGGGAGACTTCGTCCGGCTTCCGTTTCCTACGGCTCTCATGGAACGGGCAACGGCCTCCGGTTTCCTGGCTGCCAACCACCTGCTTACCCGGTGGGACGTGCGGCCCGAACCGATCTGGTCAGTGCCCCTCGTCGGGCCCCTCGTCCGGCGGCGCTGAGAGCGCCCGTCCAGCCGCCGGGACCCGGCCGGAACGCAGGGCGAAGCGACGCTCGGCGTACGCCGCGTCTTCCACCCACAGCTTGCGTTGAGACTTCAGAATGAAGGGTCGGATGAGGCCCGCGGCCTTGATCGCCCCCTGAAAACCCGGCCGGTCAGAGGTGGCCAGGGTGGCCTCGATAATCGCCGACCGACCCGCGCGCAGCGGCGTAGCGTGGGTCTCGACCACCGATCCGGTCCCCTCGCCCCCCACGATGGTCATCGTGATGGTGCGGGGGTCGGGGCAATGGAAGGTGGCGTCCACCGCGATCCCGAGCCGGTCCGTGATCCCGTACACCACGCGCACCAGCAGTCGTCCGCCGTCGACCCCGATCACCTTCAAGCGCTTGAACGTGTGCGGGTGATAGTAGACACCGTGCCACGGGTCGAGTCGGTTGGCGAGCACGTCGCGGGGTTCGCAATCCGCTTCCATCCGCAGCACGGAAT
>CAYWLF010000057.1:0-11597 GCA_964458875.1 uncultured Gemmatimonadota bacterium | reverse complement strand
GGCGGAAAACAGCATGATGGTCGCCGAGACGACCAGGCCAAAAACGCCTCGTTTCAGCAAACGAGATACGGTCACGGTGAGCCTCCTATCCATTCACGATCGGGGTTCCTCCAGGGTATTCGCGCTGAAACTAGGGCATCAAGTCCCGATGCGCTCGGGTCTGTCCGTACTCCCGTCCTCGTGCTGCCTACGCGTCCGCCTCGTCTGTCTGCTTCTCCTCGTGCGGCATGCTGAACACCCCCATCTCCGTGCCGATCCCAACCAGCAGCCGCTGGACGGGGTCCATCTGAGACCGGACCTCGAGTACTCTCCGCGCCAGGCCCGGATCATCGGTGATGATCCCGTCCACGTCGCGGCTCATCATCGCGGACATCAGGTACGGGTCGTTGACCGTCCACACGTACACATCCAGCCCATGTCGATGGGCGAGTCGGATGAAACCACGCGTCGCGGTGGTCGCGTTCACAGCCAGGAATTCGACGTCTGCCCGCCCGGGATCTCCGAGGCTCACGGTGGTGAGGAGGCCGTACGTCCAATCCGGACGCAGGGAGCGGATCTTCTGGACCTTGTCGGACTTGAGCGACATGACGACCACCTGGTCGACCATGTCGGTCCGTTCGACGATGTCGATGACCTTCCGTTCCAGGTCCACATCCTGACCGTAGTACTTGAGCTCGATGTTGACGCGGGCCCGGCCGCGCACCGCGAGAAGCACCTCCTCCAGCGTCGGGACTCGCTCGGCCGAGTACGCGGGATCGAACCAGCTTCCGATGTCGATCCGATCGAGATCAGCCCGCCGGGATTCCCAGATCCTCAAGGGCGTGCGTGCCGTCTTCATGAAGTCGCGGTCATGAAACACCACCACCTCGCCGTCCGCTGTCTCCTGCACGTCGATCTCGATGTAGTCGGTCGAGTCTTCGATCGCCCTGCGCACGGACGCCATCGTGTTCTCCGGCGCGTGCAGGGCGGCGCCGCGGTGGGCAATGACCAGGACATCGTCTTCCAGGCGCACCGATCGGGCCAGCATCAACGCGGCAACGACAGACGCCACTATCGCCAGGGCGCCTCCCCACAGAAGGCTGTGTCGCGGACTCCGGAACACCGGTCGATCTCCAAGAGAGCCCGGCTCCGCCACGTCCCGCGCAAGCGAACCGGGTCCTGAAAAGTCCCGATACAGGCGCGCCACGAGCAGCGCGAAGAGAGAAGCGGAGAAGAACGAGAGAATAGCGTTGGCTGTCAGGCCGAAGAGTCCGACTGCGCCCATCGTGAGCGCCACGACAGTCAGGGTGTCGCCGCTCGCCGGCACGATCAGCCGTCCCAGGAATCCGATGGTCCACGTGAGTGCCATCGACGCCAGGGCCGAGGTGACCAGCCACGCCACGATCCACCAGAAGATCCTCCACCGATGACCCCTCGAATCCGCGATCGAATCGCGTATGGCCGCCCGTGGCCCGAGGTCTTCGAACAACACGGCGGGCAGCGCCAGCGTCCAGCGGACGATCTTGTTGCCCAGCAGTATGGCGAGTCCCGCAACCAGAACACCCGAGATCCCGATTGCCCAGAGGAAGTCAGGGGGCTTGTTGGTCAGGTAGTAATTGATGTCGTAGTGCCGGAGGAAGGTCCAGTAGACGCCACCCACGAGAACGGCGATCGGCCCCACCAGGACGGCGGCCCTCACCAGCAGGTGTGACCCGAGAGGCAGGATCCGCAGTAGCTCCTGAAACACGTACTTGAGGGATCCGAACCAAGTGACCCGTCTGTCCTCCGCGGCCCCGAATCCCACGATCATCAGTCCCGCCTGCTCGATCAGCGAGATCCCGATTCCGATACCGCCGACGAGCACGAGAGCCACGACTCCTCTTGGGGTGAGGAAGAAGAACAGGATCTCCTGGTCGCTCAGAACCGTTCCGCCCTGCCGGCTGATGAAGAACCGGAGGAGCAGGGTCAGGCCCGGCAGCATGAGGAGCGTCACGGCGATCCGGGTGACAAGCGTCACCAACAGTAGCTGTGGCCAGGTGCGGCGGAAGTCCCGCAGGGCCAGCCTGCCGTGCTCGAGCGCCAACCGCATGGGCTCCATCCCTCGAAGGAGTGTCATGACCGTCGGAAACACAAGCTAAACGTCGAAGACGCGGGAGGGTACGGGCGGTCAGGAGCCGAATGGGGAGGACCCGGACGGCCGCTGGACTGCGCGACCGCCCGGGCTCAGGTGCGCCGGTCGAGGCTATAACCGGACACACCGTGGGACCTCCGTCGAAGGGTTACGGGTTGGGCAGCACCTCCGCGCCCACCCACGGATTGGCGCTGGCCACCACGAGGATCAGCCGGAAGGCCTCCTCCTCACCGTCGGGGGCAAGGGCCCCGGCGGCCACGGCGAACGTCTGCAGGCCGGCTTCGGTGGTCACGTCGAACGTGGCAACCGGAGTCGCGTCGCCCGTCGGGGCCACACCGATCGTCAGGTTGCCCACTGGGGCTTCCAGGCCGATGGCATCCGACGCCTGGCCGAAGGACACGTCCTGGAACAGCACCACGTCGATGTCGCCCGTGCCGCCGTCCACCGTGCCGATGTCGACCGCCGGCGCATCACCGGAGGCGTGTACCGCCCGGATCCGCGACATGTCGGTCGCCTCGAACAGCTCCTCGAACGCCAGCAGCGTGAACTCCTCTTCGGTGCCTTCGAGCTCGAGCTCACCTGCCGCCACGGTCAGGTAGGCGGAGCCCGCCATCAGCTCGGGCGTGTCGAAGCTCGCCGTCGGGCTTCCCGCCCCGGTGCCTGTCACGTAGAAGTCGAGCGTGTACATGCCCGGCGGAACCTGCACGGTGCCGCTGAGCTCGCCGAACGCGATGTTCTCCACGAGCAGCGTCTCGCCAGCGTAGATGTCGACCGCAGGAGCGTCCGGGCCGCCGTGCAGCGCGTATACAACCGGATTCTGCTTGATGAACGCGGACGTACCATCCGAGAACACGGCCAGCAGGGAAAAGCCGTCTTCGGCACGCGCGGTCGGAACCAGGCTGCCCGTCGCGATCACAAACATCTCCTCGCCGTCCGGCAGCGCCGGCGTCGTGAAGGCGGTGACGCGGTCTCCACCGGTCACGACGATCCCGATCTGCAACTCCTCACCGCTCGGAAGCGCGATGCCCTCCGCGCCCGTGTCGGCGAACCTCTCGAGTCCCGTCACTTCAGACGATCCGTCGTCACCGACATCGATGTCTACGGTCGGCGCGTCCGGTCCGGCGTGCACGATCCGCACGAGCGTGGACTGCGGTACTCCCCACTCCTCCACGAACGGAAGGATCCGGAACGAGTCCGCCGGGTCAACGGAGCCGAGGAAACCGGCAGCGATCGCCGTGATCGTCTGATTCGCGGCCACCTCGATCATGCCCGTCTCGTACACGACCGGATCGGCCTCGGTGGACGGGTGGGCCCGCAGTTGAATGTTGTACATGCCCGCCGGGACGCTGGCGTACAGGGACGCATCACCGTAGGCGAGCGCCGTGAACAGGGGAATGGAGATTCCCTCCGCGTACACGTCCACGGCCGGAGCGTCCGGCGAGGAGTGTACGGCCCTGAGCATGGCGCTTCCGGCGTCCGGACCGTCCTGCGGAACGAACAAGGACGCGCCACTCTCAGTCACGGCCAGGAGCTTGAAGGCGTCGTCCGCCATGATGTCGCTCTGGGCGATCAGGCCCGTGGCGATCACGAAGTACTCGGTTCCGGCATCGAGCGCGGGAATCGTGAACGTGGTGACCGTCAGGCCGTCCACCACGACGCCGAGCGGAATCGGGCTGCCGCCCGGCAGGTCAATGCCGCCAGCACCAGTGTCGGCAAACCGAGCCAGATCAACCACCTCGTTCGATCCGTCAGCGCCCACGTCCAGGTTGACCGTCGGGGCATCCGAGCCCGCGTGCAGGATGCGCACGATCGCGTTGCCCGAGCCGGGCGTGGCGAAGCTCTCGAACAGCGGAATGATGCGGAACGAGTCCGCGGGGTCGGCCGAATTCAGCAGGCCGACAGCGACCGCGGTGAGGATCGAGTTCGCGCCGAGCGTGACGTCGCCCGTCTCGTAGATCGGATCCGTGGACGAATCGGCGCCGGCCGGTCGCAGCTGCACGTTGTACGTGCCTGCCTCGACCGTGGCATACTCAGTGGCGTCACCATACGCAACGTTCGTCGCGATCGGCGTGCTCAAGCCTTCTACGTAGATATCCACGGCCGGAGCATCCGGCGAAGCATGGACGGCACGAAGCGTAGCCGTCTGCGGCTGTGGGTTGGTACCGTTGTCATCGTCGTCATCGCTGCATGCCGCTGAAACGACGCTCAACCCGAGCACCGCCGTCAGCATCAGCATTCTCTTCCATCCGCTCATTGTTCCTCCCTGTGTCATTGCGCCATTTGAGACGCGAGGTGACACGGTGCCCTCGTTCCGTGTCTAGCGTTTGTCCAATATATTACGAACATAATTGAAGATTGTCAATCCATTGTCTACTTTGAGATCGAACGCGGGCTCGACAGGGTCGGCGGGTGTCGCCCTTCGGTCCAATAGGGAAGTGACCTTCCGCTCACGAGGGTCGTCTTGTTCACGGAGGCCCGGAGCGCCCGGGCCGCGGGAAGCATGATGTGGGAGAGACGACAATGCCTATCCGATTCAGATGGCTTGGCCTGGGCTTCGCCGCCGCATTGGCGGTCGCCACACCGGCCCAGGCGCAGGACGACCCCGTCACCCCGGCCGATCGTACGGCTCAGGAAGTTCGCACACAGCGCCAGGAACGGGCTCGTATACACCAGCCTGGTCAGCGAGCCGAAGTTGGTCAGCGGGCCGAGAACCGACAGGGCCGTGACGGGGCGACCCGCGGGACGCGCACGCAGTCACGAGCCAATCGAGAGGGCGCCACGGGGAACCGCGGAACGCCTGGGGCGCGCGGCAATCGAGGAAGTCGGGGAAGTCAGCTCCGGGACAACGCGATGGGGTCCCGGGCGCGAGACGCTACCCGGCGGCGGGATCGGGTCCACCGACCCGCCAACTAATCGTTCGTGAGGCAGTCGGATGAGAGGGGGGCGCCTGGCGTCCCCCTCTCGCACATCAGGACAGGATCGCGTCAGTCCAGCCGCGCACGGCGGCCGCCATATCGTCGTACACCTCTTCCGCGGGCTTGCCGGTCCGCTTCAGCACATCGAAACCGTGATCTCCGTCCGGTACGATGCTGATCGCGGCGCGGTCTCCCAGCGCGCCGACCACGACCTGCATGCGCTCCGTGTCGGCCAGCCGGTCTCGTGTTCCCTGCACGAACAGCATTGGCACGGCCACGTCCTTCAGGTGGTCGGCCCGCGCGTCGGACGTGTCGCCGGGCCGGTGCAGGGGGAAACCGAAGAAGACGATTCCACGCACGCCCGCCAGGGCACTTTCCGCCTGGGCGTTGGAGGTCATGCGGCCGCCCATCGATTTTCCCCCGGCCAGCAACGGAAGATCGGGCTCGAGCTCCCGGGCTGCTGCGACCGCCGCGCGGACCGTTCCGGTGAGGATCTGGGCACGATCCGGCCTTCTCTTCCCGGCTTCGACGAACGGAAACTGGTATCGAAACGTACCAATTCCGTGATCGGACAGGGCCTCGGCGATCCCGTCCATGAATCGGTGTCGCATGCCTGCTCCGGCGCCGTGCCCGAGGACAAAGAGCGCGCGGCACCCATGCGGCCTGACCAGGATGGCCGAGACCTCTCCAGCCGCGGGAGCCGTGGAGAACCGCAGTTCGCTGATCGTCGGCTCGGTCATTCCCGCTTTCCTTCGTCGCTCCGAGAGCCGGGTGCCGCAGGTTCGAGTTCGTAGCCGTGTCCGGACCAGAGCCCGCGGCGGGCGCTCATCCCGTCAGAGTCCACGTCGTACAACCAGAAACCTTCCAGCTCATGCATCGTGGCACTGCCGGCACAGAACACCTCTGGCCCGATTCCGGGAAGACGCACGCGGAACGTGTGGTGGACGTGGCCGCACAGGATGGCGCCCCGTTCTATGCCAGCACAGACTTCGAGGAACTCCCCGACGTTCTCCAGTCCGTGCGCTGGTGTGTCGGGGCGACCGTCCGCGAGACACGGCGCATAGTGGGTGACGATGAACACGAAGCGTTTCTGGACTTCGGGTCGCGCCAGGATCGCCCTTGTCGCTTCGAGCTGCCGGCTCGGGATCCGGCCGCTCGATCGCCACGGCACCGGATTCGGCTTCGCGCTGTTCAGGGCGACGACGGCGATGTCGTCCCCGAGCAGCCGGACGATCGGCCACGGGCCTTCGACCCGTGAATCTGGAAGGTCGGTATCGAGCAATCCCTCGAAGGTCGTCTCGAAGCGCTTCTGTCGCACCACGGCCCGAGTGTAGAGGTCATGGTTCCCGGCCACACACACGAACTCGGCCGGTGAGACCACAAAGGGCTGGATCGCGGCCCGGGCGGTGGCGAACTCGGCGCGCGTTCCCATCGCCGTGAAGTCACCCGAACACACGACCAGGTCCACCTCCCCGGAATCCGAGAACGCGGCCAGTCGATCCAGCTTATACAGGGCCCTCTCGAACCGGCGTCCGCGGCCTCGCAGGAAGTTGATGCCTCCGGCCAGCCTCTTCCCGGGCCAGTCACGCATCGGGATGCGTGCCAGACCCAGGCTGATGTGGATGTCGCTGAAGTGAAGTACTCGCACCGGATTTACCTTACGCGCGCCCGTGGCGCGGGTTATAGTTCGCGTACGATGAAACTGCTCACCGTCGCTGCTCAGGACCTACCCAAACTGCTTCCCATGCGGGACGCTGTCGAGGCGATGAAGTCGGCGTTCGCCGCGTTGTCGGCCGGCCAGGTCGTCGCCCCCCTCCGTGGTGTCGTCCCCGTGGACGAGGTAGACGGCATCTCTCTGCTCATGGGCGGCTACGTTCCGGGAGAAGGCCTGGCGGCCAAGATCGTGTCGGTCTTCAACCGGAATCGCGAACTCGGCAAAGACGTGGTGAGCGGCCTCGCGCTGGTGCTCGATCCGGTGTCGGGCGAACCCATCGGCCTCATGGACGGCGGTGCTTTGACCGCCTGGCGGACCGGTGCGGCCGTGGGTGCGGCGACCGACCTGCTGGCCCGGCCCGACGCCCGCGTAGCGGCATTGATCGGCGCCGGAGTGCAGGCCCGAACGCAGTTGCTGGCCCTCGATGCCGTGCGCGACCTGGAGACGATCCGGGTGTTCGGACTCGACCCTCTCCAGGTGGACGACTTCATCGAACACATGCAACCGGCCGTCGGAGCGCAGCTGGAGCGCAGCCCTACAGTCGAAGCGGCTTTGGACGGGGCCCGCGTGGTCAGCTCGGCGACGAACTCGCCGACCCCGGTGTTCGACGGTCGGTGGCTCGGCCCGGGAACGCACCTGAACGCGATCGGCACGTTCACGCTGGATCGACGGGAGGTCGACCTGGTCACCGTCGAACGAGCGACGATATTCGTGGACCTCGTCGAGGCGGCCCTCGAAGAGGCGGGAGAACTTGTGGCGGGCATCGAGGCGGGCCTCACCCGCCCCGGGGACTGGACCGAGATCGGCGATGTGGCGGCTGACAGGTCACCCGGACGCACGCGGACTGACGAGATCACGTTCTTCAAGTCCGTCGGTCATGCGGTGCAGGACGTGGTCGCCGCTTCCCGGATCATGAGACGGGCAGCCGAGACCGGCCTGGCCCGAACCGTGGAACTGTGACAGCGCCGTCCGGATCACCAGGAGAGTCAACCGACATGGACACACCCATTCCGTTCGCGGGCTGTTTCTCCGACGAGTCCGATCCGACCCTTCCCCTGGCCTTCGTCGGCCTGCCCTGTGACACGCAGTCTACCTTCCGCCGTGGTCCGGCGGAGGGGCCGTCCCGTATCCGCCTGGCGTACGACGGCCGGTGCTACAACGCGACCACCGAGTTGGGAGCGGACCTGGCGGGCCTGGTGTCGGACGCAGGGGACTGGCTACCGGGCGGTTCGTGGGAGGAGACCAGGGAGGAGTACCGCGCCCGGGCCGAAGAGGTACTGGCGGGGGAAGCCGTGCCGTTCTTCGCGGGCGGTGACCACGCGGTCACCATGCCGCTCGTCGAGGCGCTGGCGGTGCTGGACGAACCGGTGCACGTGGTCCAGCTGGATGCTCACCCGGACCTGTACCCGGAGTTCGATGGTGATCGGTGGTCTCACGCGTGCGTCGGCGCGCGCATCCTCGAGATGGAGCACGTCGCGTCTCTGACGCAGATAGGGATCCGAACCCTGAACAACGCGCAGCTCGAGGTGGCGCGGCGGCACGCCGGGCGACTCACGATCCTCGAGGCCCGCGACGTCCCGTTCCGCCCGTCCGACCTGTCCCACATCCCGGACGACGCACCGGTCTACCTGACGGTGGACCTCGACGCGTTCGACCCGGCCTACGCCCCAGGGGTCTCGCATCCCGTGCCCGGGGGTATTTCGCCTCGCCAGGCGCTGGCCCTGATCCAGGAAGCTCCCTGGCGGTTGGCAGGGATGGATGCGGTCGAAGTGAACCCCTCCGTGGACCAGGGCGACCGGACGGCGGTGCTCGCCGCCCGGCTGCTGCACGAGGCCATGGGGCGCGTCGAGGAGCCGGAGGACTGACCCTACTCCTTCGGAGTGTACAGCCCGTTGAACTGGGTGGTCCAGGTGCCCCCATCGTCCGCGGAAGTGTCCCAGATCTGCCGCACGTCACCATCTTCGAGCGGCGCCCACGTAATCCGATGCAGGACCTCCGCCCCGTCCTGGCCCGGTCGGCGTCCCTTCATCACCATGTTCCCGTCGACCAGCTTGCCGTCGAGCTCGAGCAGCAGGCCCCCGTTGTCGACCCAGGTCTGATGCCACTTGTCGTTGGCGGCGTCATAGATGTTGAGACTCTTCCCCGAGTACGGACCCGCGCTTTGCCACTCCTCCAGCAGGACGCACCCCCCGAGGATCGACGAGATCTCGTTGGTCCCGACGACCTGGCCCTGGGCGTTGGTGACTTCCCACGTACCCACCCAGAAGTCGAACTGGTGATGCGCCTCGTCCGCGCACGGCGGCTCCTGTGCCTGCTGACCCCGTGCTTCTCCGGCGGCGAACAGGACGGCGACCGCGATGATCAGACCGCGCCACCTACGACCGACGAACCCGAATCCTGACATGCGACCTCCTGACGATGATGAACCGCGGCGTCGGACACGCCGCGCAATCAGTCCAGACCCTCCCGCGTCCCCGGTTGTTCCGGGCGGGCGCGCCGACCGGGTTCGCACGTTAAGATTCTTGATTATGCGTCACCCGAATCTCGGAGCTACACATGAGAACGCGTAAGCTGTCGACCCGGCGTCGCTTGCGACCGGTCTTCCTCGTCGCCGTGATGGCGGTCGCGGCAGTCACGGCCTGCTCAACCGCGGCGCCGCGGCAGACGGGCCTGCAAGAGACGCTGGGGAGCGATGTGTCCGCACAGGAGCTCCGGCTCCGGGTGACTGAGTATGCCCAGACTTTCGCGCAGACGGTGGAGCTGGCGGCCGACAGTATTCTGCAGCTCGCGACGGAGCGCACGGCTGCCCGCAACGCATTGATTTGGAAGTCGTACGCTGTGCCGGCCATCTACCGCTCGGCCACCCTGCCGGATCCGCTCGCCGCCGCCATCGACAGCCGGGTTCTCACCTACCAGATGAACGACTACTTCACGACCGGTTCTGGCCGGGATCTGTTCGGTGACGATCAGTACCTCGCGGTCGAAGCGGTCCAGTTTCTTCAAGGCGAGGTCCAGCGGGCGCGACACCTCGCAGCTCAGGAGGCGAATCCGGAGCTCGACTCCGCCGTCGTTCGATTCGCCACGGAAAACCCCCTGGACAACCCGTATTTCTTCCGTCGTTCGGCGGTGGAGGTGTTGGCGAAGTCCATGGGAGAGGAGCGGGTTTCCGGTCTCCAGGCCGTGGGCAGTATGACCGATCTGATGTACGACATGAGTCAGCGTCTCAACGTGTACGCGGAATTGCTACCGCGCGCCGGGCGGTGGCAGGCAGAGCTGATGCTGGCCGAACTGGCGGACCCTGATCGGTCGGCGGTTTACCTGGAGGTTCTCAACCAGCTCGAGGCCATGGAGACGCTGAACGCGTTCCTTCTGAGCGCGCCCGACCTGGTCGACGAGCAGCGCGATATCCTCCTGGAGGCGGTCGATCACCAGCGCCTCGCGTTCGAGGCCGCGCTCGAGAAATACGTGGCCGGTGCCACCGGTGAAATCCTCGCAGGGATCACGCCCGAACGGGAGGCCGCGATGGTCGAGCTCGATCGGATCCTGCACGAGGAAATCGACGAGGCCGTAACCCGACTCGACGGTTCGATCTCACAGGCAGTCGTGGACATCGACGGAGCCCTGGTTCGCGCCGTGGACCAGTTGTTCGTCAGGCTTCTACAACTCGTGGCCATCGTGGGAGTCGTCGCAGTCGTGCTCGTACTTCTGCTTCGCCGGAGGTTCGTCTCCGCGAGCGCTGAATAAAGTCGCCACGATCGGGTAACAGTGAACGGAAGGGAGCCAATAGGCGGCCCGTGAACCGAGTAAAGGCGGAGTCGGAGCGCGAACGAGACGATGGCCGTACGGCCGAAGCCATCCTCGTGCGTCGAGTCCGGGCGGGTGACACCGCCGCGTTCGGAGAGCTGGTGTCCATATATATGCAACGGTGCTACTACGCCGCCCTCGGCATGGTCGGATCGCCGCAGGACGCGGAGGACCTGTCCCAGGATGCGTTCGCTCGGGCGTTCAAGGCACGCGCCCGGTTGGATCCCGAGCGTCCGTTCTATCCCTGGTTGTACCAGATCCTTCGCCGTCTTTGCTACAACTTCACGCGCGACACCAGCTCCCGCCGAAGGAAGCTGGAACGGGCCGGAGGGTGGCTGGTCGCCGAGGCGACCGTGCGAGCCTCGGTCGATGATCCCGAACGGATTCGGGCCACGGAGGAGCTTCGCGATCGACTCGAGACAGCGATCCGGGAACTCCCTCCCGCTCAGCGAGAAGTGTTCGTGTTGAAGGAATTCGAAGGGCTCAAGTACCGGGAGATCGCCGAGCTGTTGGACGTGCCGATCGGGACGGTGATGTCGAGACTGTATGCGGCGAGGCAGAGGCTGGCGGCCCGGCTGGAAGGCATCGAATGACAGACGACACGGGCCGGATCGACCGGGTCAGAGAACTCTTGATGCGGGCGCTCGACGACGAGCTGGACTCTGCACAGCACGACGAGTTCGAACGGCTGCTGTCGGATAACCCGGAGCTACGGGAGGAGTGGAATCACCTCTCGAGGCTCAAGGAGGTGACCGCGAACATGAAACTTCGGAATCCACCGGAAGAGATGTGGGACGGGTACTGGACCAGCGTCTACAGCCGATTCGAACGTGGCCTGGCGTGGATCCTGGTGTCGGTCGGGGCCATCGTGTTCGGCTCGTGGGGCGCCTGGGCAGTGGTGCGCGACCTCATGGCCGACAACGACCTGCCGACCTTCGTCAAGTGGGGCATGCTGGCGCTGATCGTGGGCCTGGTGATGCTCCTGGTGTCCGTGCTACGGCACCGGTTGTTCGTCAGCAAGTCTGATCCATACAAGGAGATCGAGCGATGATGA
>CAYWLF010000056.1:0-11686 GCA_964458875.1 uncultured Gemmatimonadota bacterium | reverse complement strand
CTTCAACCTGGCGTTCGGCCCCGACACGTGACGCAACTCGTTGCGGGTTGCGTCCCATCGTGGCATCCCGCGCTCGCTCCGCGGGGCCATTCCGACACCGCGGACCGGCGGCCAGGCGGCCTTCCATCCTCTCCAAACCCCTGATTCCCGGCCTAATCGCCCTTCATAGCGGCTGGCCTCGCGCCGACTCCGCGTCACCGGGTCGTTCGGCCCCGGTCTTGCCCCATCCTGGGGCGAGAATAGCGATACTTGCGTCAACGAGGCCAGGGACGTGCGAATCCTGCACATACACAGAGGCGTGGGCCACGCGGGCGGTGGAGCCGGGATCTCGATGCATCGACTGCACCGGACCCTGCTTCGACTCGGAGTCGATTCCAAGATGCTCGTTCTTCAGGACGAGGGATCGGGACCTGACGTGTCCCGCTTGCCTCGCTTCGATGCCCTGTCTCTCGAGCGCCGGCTGCGTTCCGTCACAGGCAGGATCGGCCTGAACGACGTACACCGGCTCGGATCGTTCCAGCTCGACAGACACACGTTCTTTCAGAACGCGGATCTCCTGCACTTTCACGGCATGCACAGCGGCACGTTTTCGTACCTGGCCTTGCCCAGGGCCGCCGCGTCAAAACCGTGCGTCCTCAGCCTCCATGACACATGGGCGTTCACCGGTCACTGCGCGTACAGTTACGAATGCGAGCGCTGGAAGACGGGGTGCGGCGACTGCCCCTACCCCGAGGAACCCCCGGCTGTTGCCCGCGACGCCACGCATCTCGAATGGCGGATGAAATCCCGGGCCTTCCTGAAGTCCGGCCTGCGGCTCATCAGCAAGAGTGCCTGGACCACTCGCATGGCCCGGGTAAGCGTTCTTCGCCACCTTCCGCTGACCGAGATCCCCTATGGAGTGGACACCGGGGTGTACCGGCCACGCGGCAGTGCTCGGAGCCGTGAACTCCTGGGGCTCCCGCAGGACCGGTTTGTATTGATGGTCTCGGCGCAGGATCTGGCGAGTCGCCGCCAGGGGATCGACCTTCTGGTGCGCGCTTTCCAGGGCATGGCCCCCGAGCTGGCCGCCCGATGCATCCTCCTGGTCACCGGGAGGCGAGGGGTCGAGGTGACCCAGGACGCAGGGCTTCCCGTTCGAGATCTGGGGTACCTGGCGGACAGTCACCTCAAGGCGATCGCCTACTCAGCCGCCGACCTGTTCCTGCTTCCAGTGCGAGCCGACGTCTTCGGCCTCGCCTCGATCGAGAGCCAGGCCTGTGGCACTCCGGTGGTCTCGTTTCGGGTGGGGGGAGTATCGGGCCACGTCCGCCCCGGGGAGACCGGGTTCCTGGCCGAGCCCGAGGATGCGCTCGGCTTTCGTGACGGTATCGCGCTTCTCCTCCAGAACGAGGCGACTCGTCTTCGGATGTCGGGCATGTGCCGGGCGTCGGTGCTTCGGGATTACGATCTGACCATCGAGGCCACCCGCCACGCAGACCTGTACGAGTCGATACTGTCCCAGGCGGTGCCACGCGCCGATGCCCGACCCAAGCTCGTGCCTCCGTACCCGGGACATGAGACCTCCGAGCTGCCCGGGGAGCGCGAGGTGGCAGACCCCCGGACCGGTGGCCAGGCCCAGGTTGCCCCGGGCTTCGAATCGGACTAGCCTCAGTCGGACGTTTCATTCCACGCCCGGCCTCGGACGAGAGCCCATGTTCGACCACATCCTCGTGCCCGTCGATCTCACGGACAGGAACAGCCGGGCCCTCGAGGCCGCCGCACGTCTTGCCGGCGAAGACGGTGAAGTCACCCTTCTGCATGTGATCGAGACCCTCGACCTGCCGTTCGACGAACTGGAGGACTTCTACCAGCGACTCCACGACCGCGCGCACGTGGAGATGGACCAGATGGTGGAGCCGTTGTCGACGAGCGGAGTAACGGTGATCCAGAGGGTGTCCTACGGGAACCGGTTGCGCGAGATCCTCGGGTATGCGGACGGTAACCTCACGGACCTGATCGTGATGAGTTCCCGTCGCCTGGACGTGTCCGAGAAGCCGACGGGGTTTGCCACCCTGAGCCACCAGGTAGCCATCCTCTCGCAGATTCCGGTGCTCCTGGTCAAATAGACAGGCGTTTCGCCGGTTTTTGCGATGGTGTCGCGCAGTTGGATTCCCAGTTCCGTCGCGAAAAGCGAATATTCGGTCGCTACTCCCTGCAGTATTTTCCACTGATTGCGGCCGCGAGTTCCCCAAATCGCTCGGTCCAAACCTTGGTTTCCCAATCGTTGAGTACCGGTAACCGGAATTATTACAGTCGTTTACGCCGGTATGCCCCCTTCAAGTCCGCCCGCCCTGGGGTGCGAGCACGATTCTCGCCCATCGAGCCGGGTGAGAAGGTTCGCGATGGCGACGCCGAATCGGACGCAAACGGCAGGGAGTTGAGGCATGATTCAGAGCATACGGGCACGGTTTCGGACACTGCACGAGAGGATCCGCGGACAGCGCGGCTCGGTACTCGTCGTGGTGGCGTCCGGTATGTTGGCGCTCACATCCGTCGTCGCACTGGCGATCGATGTGGGTCTCATGACGACCGCGCGGCTGGAGGCCCAGCGCGCCGCCGACGCAGCAGCTCTCGCCGGCGCAGGAGCCTTCATCGTTTCACCGGGGAATGGCGGCCTGGCCCGCGTCCTGGCGACCGACTACGCGGCGCGCAACGACGTCAGGTTTGACGCCGTGGCCGTGCTCGAAGACGACATCGTGATCGATACGGATGCCCGCACCGTCGCCGTGACCGTGCATCGGAACCGCGAGCGCGGCAACGCCATGCCCACCTTCTTCGCCCGGGTGTTCGGCGTCAACGAGGTGGACATCGCAGCAACCGCGACGGCCGAGGCAACACCGGCGGGAGGTATCAACTGTCTGCTCCCGGTAGCGGTGGCCGATCGCTGGCACGAGGCCGGAGGCCCGGGGAACGATCCGGACGACTTCAATCCGGAGGACGGGGACTACTACATCCCGTGGGCGCAGCCCCACACCGATCCGCCCGTGTTCAACGAAGGGTTCACCGGATACGCCGAGAGCGACCTGGGAACGCAGATCGAACTGACTTCGAACCAGGCCAACGGGGGCCTCAACCCCAGCTGGTACTATGCCTGGCGGCCTGAAGGCCAGTCAGGAGCGGAGGATTTCCGGACGAACATCAGCACCTGTGTCGATCCTTCGATTCTCTACTACGTCGGAATCCAGGTGGAAACGGAGCCCGGAAACCAAGCCGGGCCCACTATGCAGGGATTCAAGGACCTGATCGATCAGGATCCGACGGCGCGCTGGAACGAGACCCTCGACTGCGTGGTGGACGACGGCTACCAGGGAAGCGATGACGCCTCAAAATGTCGCGGCAGTCCCCGGATCCGGCCGGTGCCCCTGTTCAATCCGACCGAGGAGCCGGATCCGGGCGCCAAGCCGTTCGAGTTCACTAACTTCGCCGGAATCTTCGTGGACGAGGTCAAGGGGCAATCCGTGTTCGGGAGGTGGCTCGGATACACCGGAGTAAGGCCTGCGGCCCCGGACGAGGACACGACCGCCGGCCCCCTGTTCAAGGTGCTTCGCCTGATCGACTGAGCCGCGGGGAGGGATGACCTCCGCCTCGCGAAGTCAAGAGGACATCACCGGCCGTCCCGAGTCGCATGCGGGGCGGCCGGTCTTCGTTATCCACGGTGTCACTTCGGGCACTCCTCGGACGTTCTTGGGTAGCGGACCGGGTGCAGGCCGTGCACGCACGGCTCCCGCGGAGTCGATCGTCGACCAGCGGTTCTACCCGGAGGGCGGGTCCCGATGAAGTCCGAGGACTTCCAGGCGGTCTACCGCGAACTGTACCCCTCACTGTCCCGGTACGTGCACCGATTCACGGGGGACACGGACGTTTCGGCGGATATCGTTCAGGACGCCTTCCTGCGCCTGCTGGAGCACGACCTGCCTCGGGACGAGGTGCGGCCGTGGATCTTCGTGGTGGCGACGAACCTGGCGCGGGACCGGGTGCGGAAGAGGGAACGGAGGCGCCGGCTGCTGGTCGCGAACCAGGATCGAACGGGCACGGCCAGTTCGCCGCACGAGGACCTGGAAAGGGCCGAGCGGATCGACTCGGTGCGAAGGGCGCTGGAGAACGTGTCCGAGAGAGACCGCCAGATGCTGCTGATGAGGGAAGAAGGGTTTCGATACACTGAGATCGCCGAGGCTGTCGGCGTCCGGCCGACCTCGGTCGGGGCCCTGATAGCCCGAGCGCTCAAGAGGTTCAGCGCGGCCTACGGAGCCGCGGGAGAGACCGATGCCGCACCCGAATGACGGCGACCTGCTGGCCTGGCTCGACGGCGAGCTGGAGCCGGAAGAAGGAATCGGGGTACGGGAACACCTGGAATCGTGTGCCGTGTGCCACGGGCGGGCGGACAGCCTTCGGCGAGAGTCGGAGGCATTCTCGAGAGCCGTGCTGGCGCTGGACGACGAGGCGGTCGGGCTTGCCGATCCCGGCCCGCTGCCGATCGCGGCGGCGATGGCGTCGACCGGCAGTCACCGGCTGCGCCGCACCGGCTGGTCGCTTGCCCGGGCCGCGGGCCTGATCCTGGTCGCGGCAGGCGCCGCTGCGGCGCTCGTACCGGGCTCTCCCGTCAGGGAATGGCTCGAGGGCTTTGGAGGCGATGACCGGTCGGCAACTGAAACGCCGGCCGTACCGGTCCTGGAGACGGAGGTCCCGGCGGAGGACGAGGTTGACCCGACGGCGACGGCCATTTCGGTGGAGCCGCTGGCCGGCAGCCTGGTCGTCAACCTGCAGGGATTCGGCCGAAACAGTAATGTACATGTGAGGCTCACCGATTCGAGGAGAGCCTCGGTTCGGGTGGTGGGTACGCCCGAGGTCCCACGGTTCGTCACGGGGCCGGGGACGCTGGAGGTGGTCGGCGCGAAGGAAGGCGAGATATGGGTGGAGTTGCCCCGATCGGCCCGCGATGCAGTCGTCCGAGTGGACGGCGAAGCCGCGGTGCGTATCGAGGACGGCCGCCTCGCTATCCTGTGGCCGGTGCTGGATTCCATGAGTGGGGACGTGGTGTTCCGGATCGGCGGCTGACCGACCGGACAGGGGTCGAGGGGTGATATGACGGGCCTGCTGGCGCTGGTAGCCGGAATAGGCCTGGCCGTGCAGGTGGCTCCGCAGGGGTCGGTGCGAGGCCAGGTCCGGGAGGCGTCCGGGGAACAACCGTTGGCAGGGGCTGTCGTTCGCATCGTGGACCTCGATCGCCTGGCGATCACCGACGAGAACGGCCACTACCTCCTCGCAGACGTCCCGCCTGGAGAACGCCGTATTCGGGCGTCCATCATAGGCCATTCCTCGCTGGAAGTCGTGCTCAGCGTACCCGAGAACGGCCACCTCGCCGTCGACTTCATCCTCACGACCCAACCCGTCGAGATGCCTCCCGTCACCGCGGAGGGCGTACCGGATGCGGCTCGGGATTCGCCGGGTCTCTCGTCGGAGATGGTCCCTGCGACCGGAACCGCCGTGGTCCGGTTGCTCGATGCGTCGCCGGGAGTATCGGAGACCGGAATCGCGGCCACCGCGATGGCCCTGCTGGCCTCGAGTCCTCCGTCTCCCGATAACATCCTGTTCGTGCGCGGATCCGGCACCGCTCTCGACTTCGTATTGCTGGACGGGGCTCCCGTTCACTCGCCTCTGCAGCTCGGAGGCCTGCTTGATCCCGGACTTCCGCCGACCGTGGCGAGCGCTACTCGCTGGCACGGGGGAGCGCCCGCGCGCTTTGACGGCGGACTCTCGGAGGTGCTCAGCCTCGAGACTTTCGGGAGCCCGGAAGGCCCTCCCACGGCGAACGCCTTCGTCGATCTCGTTGCTGCAGGGGCCACGTTCCGAACGGGTGGTGGGCCCGCGCGAGCCTCTTTCTCGGCCCGGAGCCTTCATGGGGAAGGGTCCGGAGTGTTCGTCGACGGAGCGTTTCCCCAGCGCTATGCCGACGTACTGACCCGCCTGGACGTGGGGCTCTCGGACACGGACACCCTACTGGTCACGGGATTCTGGAACCGAGAGAGCGTGGCCCTGCCCGACGCACGGTCTCCCGACCGTGCTCCGGAGTGGGGAAACACGGCGGGGTCGATTCGCTATCGAAGCCGTATGGACATGGGGATCCTGGAGGCGGGTGTTTCATCCGGCGAGTTCCGAAATCAGTTGCCGATCGGTGCAGTCGATCCAGTGCTCGCATCGGGTACCACGAAGCGTACTCGGGTGACGCTGGATATCCTCGGCGACCGTAGACGGGTTCGATACGGGTTCGGAATGCACCTGGACCGTCTGGCACTGTCGACAGTGTTCGCCGAAGGTCCGGCAGCCCAGCGGATCGAATTCGGACAGGCGAACTCCGCGGTCGCCCTCGCCGGGTATTTCGACCTTGGTTTCCGGATGGCCCGTGGGCTGAGGTTATCCGCCGGCGTTCGAGGAAACCTGTACTCGGGCCGACTCGGAAATGCGCTGTCCCCACGGGCCCGGTTGGAGTGGAACGCGTCCGAGGACCTCCTCATGACGATCTCGGCCGGACAGTACCACCAGCTCGTGGTGACGCCCGATACCTCGGTGTCGGCGTCGGCCGCCCTGCTGGCGTCCACCGAGGCCCAGCAGTTGGGGGCCGTGTTCACCACCATCTCGCCGGCCGAAGCGTCCCACCTGGTCGTCGGCTTCTCTCACTCGACGGCGCCAGGCGAGCAACTCGCACTCCAGGGCTACTGGAAGACCTCGCGCGGCCTCCCGGTTCTGGGCGGAGCTGACCTGCAGAACGCGGGATTCGACCTGTGGCTCACGCAGCCCGCCGGCCGGGTCGTGCTCTGGGGCAACTACTCCATGGCCTGGGCGTGGACGGAGCTCGTGCAGGGCGAGCGCACGGATATCTTCTCCGGCCGACACTACCTGCGCGCCGGCGCGATGACCGACCTGGGCAGAGGAGTTCGACTCGATGCGGACGTGGCGTACGGAGCGGGTCTCGAGTTTGGAGAGATCCCCCGTCCGGGCCCGTCGAACCTCTCGGTCGTGCCCGGAGGAGCGCCTGACGGCGATGCCCCGCGGGCCTCGTTTGCCGCCGTACCGGGCCCAGGCCCCATCACGATCCCCGCGATTCTCGTCACGGTCCCTGAAGGGCAGTATATCCGCCTCAACCTGCGGGTGACCGCGCGATTCGACAGCCACTTGTTCGGGCGCCGCACCAGCTTCTATCCGTATGTGCGGGTCATCAACGCCCTCGACCGATCGGACGCGATGTTCTACCAGTTCGACCAGGCGTCGGATCCTGCCCCGCGGGCCTTCGGGGCGGTACCGATCCTCCCGATCATCGGCGTGGAGTGGCGCATGTAGCGTCTGGCGGCTGGCCCCTCCACCTATTGGAGGTCGGCTGCGAGCAGGAACGAAACGTCACCGCCCGGCTCGATCTCCACCGGATTCGCCTGGCTGGCGAACAGGCGCCCTCCCCGACTCCCCAGCACTCGTGCCCCGTTGCCTTCCACCCTGAGCATCGCCCCTTCTCTGAGGCCCAGAACCGGCTGCGCGTTGAAACAGTGGAACTCCCCGATCCGAGTCTCACGGGTTTCGCCCATGTGCGTTGAACCGGGTTCGGGATCCAGGTAGTGGGGATTGATGTTGAAAGGCACGAGTCCCAGAGCCTGGAAGCTCGGCGGTTCGACGATCGGCATATCGTTCGTCGTCCCGACGGTGAGTCCGGCCAGGTTGGAGCCGGCGCTGGATCCCATGTACGGCATTCCCGCACCGGCTCGCTCGCGCAGCGGATCGAGCACTCCGGCCGAGTAGAGCGCCCTGAGCAGCACGAATGTGTTTCCCCCCCCCACGAACACGCCCTCCGCGTCTCTGACAGCCACCACCGGATCGGAGAACTCGTGCAGGCCCGCGAGACCGATCCCCATTTCCTTGAATCGCGTGCGCGCCAACTCGGTGTACGCGTCGTGCGTGATCCCTCCGGGCCGCGCGAAAGGCACGAAGAGAACGGTCTCACGACCCGAAAAGAACCCCCGGATGTTCGCTTCCGCGTACTCCAGGAATCGACTGCCGTGCACGGTGGACGTGCTGAGCAACAGGATCTCACGCACGATTCGACTCCATCCGGTTCGAGGGTGACCTAATGGCAAGGCGCTGACCTGACGGTGCCGGGAAAGTATCGGCCGTCAACGGTGCTTGCGAGGCATGCGGCTCCGCCTTCTGTTACGGCCCATGCAGGAGATGGCCGTTTCCCCGCACGACACGACCGAACTGGCCGCGTCATTTCTCCAGGCCGCGATCACGTTCGGGCTCGTGATGGTCTGCGGGTATTTGTACGCCCGTTACCGGAAGCCGTACTTCGCGATCTGGGCTCTGGCCTGGTGGCTCTATTCGGTGCGCCTGGTCGTGATCATCGCTTTCCTGGTGACCGAAGTATGGGGTCTGCTGTACTGGCACCAGGTGCTCACCGGTTGGACGGCGCTCGCTTTCCTGTGGTCCGCGCTCGTGTTCTCCCAGCGCCTCGAGTGGCGTCGCGTGTACTGGGTGCTGGTGCTTTTTCCTCCCCTGTGGTCCTACATCGCGATCTACCGACTCGACAACTTCTTCCTCGCCGCCGGGCCGGCCGTCCTGTTCCTGAGTCTCGCGACCCTGTGGACAGGGGTGATCCTGTGGAGACACCACAGGCAGATCGGGTCGCTACCCGCTGCCCTGATGGCCTGGGCGTTCTTTCTGTGGAGCCTGCACCACCTGGATTACCCTTTCCTCAGGGCACGCGGGGCCTGGAACCCGTGGGGTTACTACCTGGACATCGTATTCGAGCTGGCGATCGGTGCAGCGATTCTCCTGCTCGTAGTCGAGGACCAGTACCGCGGATTGTCTGTGCTGTCTTCGCTCTCCGGGGACCTGCAGAGCGGGCGCGACGAAGACGAAGTGCTCAGCGCACTTCTCGCGCGACCTCTGACGCTGCCAGGAGTGCGAGGAAGCGCCATGTACCTCCTCTCGGCCGGCACCGTCGTGAAAGGCATCGGCTCCTGTTCGGCGTGGGAGCACTCCAGTCCTACCGGGGCGGCGCGTGCGGCCGTGGGGAGGGTGATCGAGACGGGGCAGCCCGAGGTGATGCGAGGGTGGTCGGAGGTGCTGGCGGGTGAGACACACCCATATGTAGCCGCGTTGCCCGTATTCCTGGGAGAGGAAGTGCGAGGTGCCCTGCTGGTCGTGGGAAGCGCGCAGGATCCGCTCACGGTCCTGGACAACCGGTTCCTCGTCGCGCTCGGTCACCAGGTGGGAGCTGCCCTGGCGAACGCCGACCTCGTCCGGCGATTGGAGGAGCGAACCGACGACCTGGAGCACCTGGCGGCCAGGATGGTCGAGGGGCACGAGGAGGAGCGCCGCCGTCTCTCCCGAGAACTTCACGACGAAAGCGCCCAGGTGTTTGCTGCCGTGAAGCTCCAGCTCGGCCTGCTCAGAGAATCAGCCACGCCGCAGCAGGTGCCGGCCCTGGATATGGCGGTCGATCTCGTGGGCTCCGGCATCCGGAGCATCCGGGAAGTGGCGCGCGACCTCAGGCCGTCGCTTCTCGATGACCTGGGCCTGAGACCGGCACTGAAGGCGCTGGCGGACGATTTCGAGGCCAAGACCGGTATCCAGACGCTCCTGGCGGCGCCGGGCACCCTTCCGCCGCTTTCGCCGGAGTCGGAGCTTGCGCTGTTTCGCACGATGCAGGAAGGTCTGTCGAACGTAGCCAGGCACTCGGGGGCATCGGCGGCGACCGTGACGCTCGCCCAGCGCGACGGCGAGCTACTGCTCAGCGTCCGGGACGATGGCCGCGGGCTGGCAGCCGGGGCCAGCCTCGAAGAACAACTTCGCTCCCGCACGGGCATACTCGGCATGCGCGAGCGAGTGGCGCCCCTGGGGGGAACAGTCGAATTGTCGGACTCCGAGGACGGTGCGCAGCTCGTGATTCGTCTTCCGGTGGCGCCGTCCACTGATTCGGCTGCGTCGACTGGAGGACCGCCGGGCCACCAGGAGAATCTGGAATGAGCGACGAGAAGATCCGCATACTGCTGGCTGACGACCACGCCCTGGTGCGAGAGGGGATCCGCAGGGTCCTCGAGGAGGATCCCGAGTTCGAGGTCGTGGCGGAAGCGGTGGACGGTGAGGAGGCCGTGGCTCTGGCGCGCGAACATCGGCCGGACGTTGCGGTCGTGGACATCTCCATGCCGCGAGCCTCGGGTTTCGAGGTCACGGCCCGCCTGCAGAGCGAAGCAGCCTCGACGCACGTGCTCATCCTGAGCATGCATGACGATGTCGAGTACGTCATGCGAGCCGTTCGGGCGGGAGCCAGGGGATATCTGCTCAAGGACGAAGCGGGTCCGTCCCAGTTGCGAGAAGCCGTCCGGGCCGTGCATTCCGGGAGTTCGTTCTTCACGTCTGCCGTGGCCGCCAGGCTGGCGGCCGGACTGCGAGGTGACGAGGGAGAGCTGCCCGGCCTGGACGTGCTTACGGCACGCGAACTGGACGTGCTGAAGGGAATCGCGGCGGGTCTGAGCAACAAGCAGATTGCGGCCGATCTCGGAATCAGCCGTCGTACCGTCGAGAGCCACCGTGAGAGCTTGATGCGCAAGCTCGGTATCCGGACCGTCGCGGGCCTGACGCGCTTCGCTTTGGACGCCGGGCTCCTGGACGACGCGGCTCCGTACTAGAGCACCGTCCCGACGTTTCGCGGCTGGACACCACCCCGTCCCCGGTTCGGGACATTGCGTCCCACTCCGTACAATTTCGGACCAATTTTCGGTAGAATTGCGAGTTTTCGTCCCACCGGCCCGCCGGTAACGTATGCCCACGCTCTCCTTTGAGGCTGGCGGGGTGGCCGCTATGGCTGCCCCGCCGGCGAAACAGGATCCCCCTTAAGGGCGTTACTGGAGGTAACCGTGTCTTACTCATCCGCTCGAGTGGCGGGAGGTCTTCGCGGAGTTGGTCTGTTCGCACTCCTCTTCGCACTCCTACTCGCCGTACCCGAGTTCGCTTTCTCGCAGGAAAATCCCGAAGCCGAGCCCGACAGCGCCGCTGCAGAACCCGTCGTCATGCAGCCGATAGCGGTTACGGCCACACGGGATCCCAAGGAACTGTTCGTCATCGCGGCCCCGGTGTCCGTGCTGGACACGGTGGCTCTACGAAAGATCGCGCCGAACACGGCCTCGGACATCCTGAAAGGACTGCCCGGGATCGACGTCAACGGCGTAGGTACGAACCAGACCCGGCCCACCATCCGGGGCCAGCGCGGTCAGCGGATCCTCCTCCTGGAGGACGGGCTGCGCCTCAACAACGCTCGCCGGCAGCAGGACTTCGGTGAACTGCCCGCGATCGTGGACGTGAACAACGTGTCCCAGGTCGAGGTTGTCCGCGGGCCGGCCTCCGTCCTATACGGAACCGACGCGATCGGCGGCGTGATCAACCTGCGCACCTCTGACGTGCCCTCGTTGAGCGGCGGTGACATGTACGGGGGCCGGGTCACGTTCCTGTACCGGGACGAGGGAGAACAGCTGCGCCCGACCATGGACCTGTTCGGACGGATCGGAAAGGTCGGGTTCCGGGGCAGCGCTTCGTACCGGAACGCCAAAGACTACTTCGCCCCCTCCGGCAGCTTCGGAGACATCACGCTCGCTGGCACGACCGA
>CAYWLF010000055.1:0-11834 GCA_964458875.1 uncultured Gemmatimonadota bacterium | reverse complement strand
ACGCCGTCCAGCTGGTATCCCACGCCAAGCAACACTTCATCGAACGAATCCAGCACGTCGAGTTTCGTCACCGCCAGCCCCGTGAGACCGTTGACACCCGCGGCGTGGCGTACGACGACACCGTCGAACCATCCAGGCCGCCTGGGCCGGCCGGTCGTGGCGCCGAACTCGGCGCCGAGGTTGCGCAGGCGATCCGCCTCTTCTCCCAGCAGCTCGGTGGGAAACGGGCCGGCGCCGACGCGGGTGGTGTACGCCTTGACCACTCCGAGCACTTCGTCGATCAGCGTAGGACCGATGCCGACCCCGGCGGCGGCGCCCCCGGCCGTCGTGGTGGAGGACGTCACGAACGGGTACGTGCCGTGGTCCACATCCAGCAACGAGCCCTGCGCTCCCTCGAGAAGAACCCGGCCATCAGCCGCAAGCTCAGCCCGAATCTCCGCACCGGTGTCGACGCCCAGGGCCAGGAGACGATCCGTCACCTCTGCAAGCCTGGACATCACGGCGTCAGAGTCGGCCCTGTCTTCGACCCCGTAGTAGTCCAGGACGGCGTTGGCCGCAGCGGCCCCCTCCCGCACCACGTCCCAGCAGTAGTCGCGGTCGGCGAGGTCGCATACGCGGAGGCCGTTTCGCGAGATCTTGTCCCGGTAGGCCGGCCCGATTCCCCGTTTCGTGGTGCCGATCCGGCCGGCGCCCTTTGCGGCTTCTTTCGCTCCGTCGAGCTGCTTGTGATACGGCAGGACCAGGTGCGCACGCCGCGACACACCGAGGCGGCTCTCGATCTCCACGCCGCGTGCCCGGAGCATCTCGATCTCGTCGACCAGCGTCCATGGATCGAGCACCACGCCGTTGCCGAGCAGGCAACGCACGTCGGGATACAGGGCACCGGATGGGATCAGGTGCAGGATGAACTCATCCTCGTCCACCAGCACGGTGTGACCGGCGTTCGCCCCGCCCTGGTAGCGAGCCACCAGGGTGGCCTGTTCGGCCAGAACGTCGGTGATCTTGCCCTTCCCCTCGTCGCCCCACTGGACGCCCACCAGCACAACACACCGTGTCTTGTCGTCGAACAATTGTTTCTCCCGCCCGATGGGGCTGGTTGCTCAGATGCCTTGGGGTAGACCGGGCGCAAGGCCTGCTCTTTCGAGAGCCTGGGCCACGTCCTCCCGCTCACGTTCGGTCGTCGGGAGAAGCGGTGGACGGGGAGGGCCGCCCACCAGTCCAAGTAGATCGAGGCCGTACTTGACGCCCGGCACACCGGTGCCGGCCACGACTCGCTTGTGAAGCGGCCCGATGCGCTCCTGCAGCCGGCCGGCCTCAGCGGACCGACCCGCCATGAACGTACGGTACAGCTCGCAGGCGGCACCGGTAGCCAGCAAACCGACCGCGATGATCCCCCCGCGCGCCCCGATCTCCAGGCCTGAGTACAGCAGCGTGCCGGCACCGACGACCACCGTTGCTCGCTCGCCCACCGCCTCGCACATCGCTCCGAGATTGTGAAGGTCGCCGGACGAGTCCTTGATCCCGGCGACGTTGTCGTGGCGCGCCAGTTCGCCCGCGAGTTCCGGGACGACGTCCACCGCTACGAACTTTGGCACATGATACAGGATGACCGGAACGGGAGAGGCGTCCGCTACCTCCAGGAAATAGGTGCGTATCGCCTCCGGAGACATGCGGCCCCGATAATACGAAGGGGGTTTCACCAGTACGGCGTCGGCTCCCTCACGGGCAGCCAGGTCGCAAAGCCGAATCGTGGCCCGCGTGGACTCAGCACCGGTCCCCGCGATCAGCGCCAGACCGTCGTTGCGGGCACGGGCGCCCCGCGCCACAAGCGCCAGGAGTTCGTCCTCGTCGAGCAGCGCCTGCTCGCCGGTCGAGCCGCCTACCACCAGGCCCGAGATCGAATGCTCGCACCACGCCTGGATGTTGGAGGCGAAGCCATCGAGGTCGGGATCGCCGGTCGTGGAGTCGAACGGCGTAGTGACCGGGAGATACACACCGTCCAGGTTCATAGCGTGACGTCTCCACGCGTCGGTTCGGGTGCCGCCCCCCCCAGCGTCTGCATCGCGAGCTCGAAGTCGCTCGGGCTGGGGGCCGCCGTCCTCGCAACCTCGTACTCGACCATTCCCGACTGCACCAGTTCCTGGAGGTGCTGTTGGAACGACTGCATCCCGTACGCTTCGCGTCCGCCCTCGATGAGGCCCATAATCTCATCGATCGGGCTCAGATTGAGGATGCAATCCCGCACGGCACCCGTTACCCGGAGGATTTCGACCGCCGGAATCAGGCGGTCCGTATCTCTGCGCGGGAGCAACTTCAGCGCGATGACTGCCTTGAGCACGTCCGCCATCCGAATGCGGGACATCTCCCGCTCTTCCTCGGGAAACGCGGCCAATACGTAGTTGATCGCTCCGACCGCGGTCGGGGTCGGGAGAGTGGAGACCACGAGCTGGCCCAGCTCGGCCGCTCGCAGGGCCGTGGCAATGGTCGCGCGGTCCCTCATTTCGCCAATCAGGATGACATCCGGGTCCTGCCGCAGAGCCGCCCGCAGGCCGCTGTGGAAGGAAGCGGTGTCCACGCCGACCTCGCGCTGCGTCACCGTGCTCGCGTCGTCCGAGTGCAGGTACTCGATCGGGTCCTCGAGCGTCACGATGTGCTTCTTGTGTCTTTCATTCAGCCACTGAAGCATGGCTGCCTGCGCGGTGCTCTTGCCGGTACCGACCGCGCCGGTCACCAGCACCAGGCCATGATCGGTCTCCGCGATGTCGCCCAGGACCGCCGGCAGGAAGAGCTCCTCCAAGCTCGGTACCCGCAGGGGAATGACCCGCATGATGACCATGACGGACCCGCGCTGCCGCGAGATGTTGATGCGGAACCGTCCCACACCCTTCAGTCCCCAGGACGTGTCGTAGTCGCGGATCTCGTCAAAGCGCTCACGATCCTTCTCGCTGGCGATCAGCTTCAACGCGATCTTCAGCGTCTCCTCTTCCGTGAACACCTGGTTCGAGAGCTTGACGATCTTGCCCTCGATCCGGGCCCGGAGGACGTCGCCGGCCTTGATGTGGATGACGCTGGCTCCGCGGTCGACCGCCGCCTGGATCAGTCTCTGCACTTAGTAGCCCCGTGTCTTGTCCACCACGTTGTCCATCCGACCGCCGGCCAGATAGTGCCCGATATTGCGCACCATGAGGTCCGTCTCCCGCTCCCAGAACCGGGGCGAGATCGCGCCGGCATGCGGCGTGATCAGCACGTTGTCGAGGGTCCAGAGCGGACTGTCAGCCGGAAGAGGTTCCTTCCGAAACACGTCCAGCGCGGCGCCCCGGATCCGTTTCGATCCAAGCGCCTCGGCGAGCGCGTCCTCATCCACTATGCCACCTCGGGACAGGTTCAACAAGACGCTGTCGGGCCGCATTTGCCCGAGCTCCGAAGTCCCGATCAGCCCTGTCGTGTTCGATGTCTCCGGCAGGCTCAGAACCACGTAGTGGCTGCGCTCCAGGACGTCGGTTAGACCCTCGGGTCCGAACACTTCGTCGGCGTCCTCCGGCAGGCCGCTGCGCGACCGGGAGCGCACGGCGAGCACCCGCATTCCGAGGGCCCGCGCCCGCTCTCCGATTGCCCGACCGATGCCGCCATATCCGACGACCGCGATCGTGCTCCCGGCCACCTCGCGCTGAGGATGCCCGAAGGCCGCCATCTCGTCGTAAGGCCATCGCCGCTCCCGGCTGCCGCGCTGCGCCAGATCGAATCCGCGGGCGAAGTAGAGCACCGCTGCCATGACCCACTCGGCCAGCGGTTCGGCGTAGATGCCGGCGGAATTCGTGAGAACGACGTCGCCTTCCCTCATCTCCGGGAACAGCGTGGCGCGGGCACCGGCTGCTGCGGAGTGCACCCAGCGAAGCCGGGGCGCCGCCAGGAACAGCTCCCTGGTGATCCCGAACCCGAAGTAGATCTCAGCCTCGGCCGCGGCCTTCAGCACGGCGGCGGGTATCTCACGGCTCCCGTCGCCGCCAGCGAAAGTCGGTTCGCGAACGGAATCCACGACCCAACCCGGCCCGAGGGCTTCCTCGAGTTGCTGGACCACGGACTCGGGTATGGACCAGGTGGGATACCGGTCCGAGTACATCCAGGCTACGAGGCGGCGAGTGGTATCCGTCATTTGATAGCGGTTCCCTCAGAATGCCCAGGTGACCGGACCTTCAGGAGCCGTGCCGCTCCAGACCCATGCGCTCGTAGACTTCACCAAGGGTAACCGAGGCGATGGTGCGAGCCCTCCGGGCCCCTTCGTGCAGGATCTCGCGCGCTCTATCGGGGTCAGCTTGGAGTTCGGCCGCTCTTGCCTGGATCGGCGCGAGTTCAGCCGCCATGTTGGCCGTCAGGCGCTTCTTGCAGTCCACGCACCCTATACCCGCCGTGCGGCACAGGCCGTCGATCTCGGCACGTTCCTCTTCCGACGAAAAGTGGCCGTGCAGCGAGAACACGTTGCATACGTCCGGGTTTCCGGGATCGTCGCGCCGTACTCGGGCCGGATCGGTCACCGCCGTGCGAATTACAGACCACAGTTCTTCCTCGTCGGCCAGGAGGGGAATCACGTTGTTCTGCGACTTCGACATCTTCGACGCACCGTCAAGGCCTAGAATCCGCTTCCCTCCCCCGATGAGGGCCTGCGGCTCAGGGAGGTATTCGCCGAAGCGACCGTTCCACCGGCGGGCGATCTCCCGCGTGAGTTCGAGGTGCTGCGCCTGGTCCTCGCCCACCGGCACCCGGTCTGCCAGGTACAGCAGGATGTCGGCGGCCTGGAGCACCGGGTAGTTCAAGAGACCGGCGTTGATCGTGTCCACCCGGCCCGACTTGTCCTTGAACTGCGTCATGCGCGACAACTCGCCGAGCGGCGTGACGGTGTTGAGGAGCCACTGTAGCTCGGCATGCTCCGGGACGGCCGACTGCACGAACAGCGTGCAGCGCTCCGGATCCAGGCCCGAGGCCAGGACGCCGATCGCCAGGTCGTGAATCCGTCCCTGTAGCTCTGACGGTTCGTACGGAATCGTCACCGCGTGCAGGTCCACGATGCAGTAGATGCACTCGTATTGCTCGGTCAGGGCCACCCAGTTCTTTATGGCGCCCAGGTAGTTGCCGATGTGGAGTTCGCCGGACGGCTGGATTCCGCTGAAGACGCGGCTCTTGCCCTGAGTCATCAAGCACTGTCTGATTCGTGTGAATAGTGCCCGGCTGATGCAGATTTCGGGCACCGTCCGGTGGGACGCCGGAACGTAGCCGGGCCCGAAACCCCGAGCAAGCGAGCGAGTCGTTGAGTGAGTTGCCGCTGGAACCAGTGCCCACGGACGATGCATCCCTCCTGGAGACGGCTCGCCGGGCAGCCGCTCGGGCGTCTTCCGTGCAGAGTGACGCCCGTGGGAAGGTGGACCCGTCCCGGTGGACGGTGAAGGGGCGGTCGGACTTCGTCACGGAAGTGGACGTCGAGTCGGAGCGCCTCATCGTATCGACGCTGCTCGAGAGCTTTCCGGACCACCGGGTCCTCGCCGAGGAGGGCACGGAGAACGAATTGGAAGGGGAGCGCCCGCCGATCCGGTGGATCATCGACCCGTTGGACGGCACGACCAACTGGCTGCACGGCTATCCCGAGTACGCGGTCTCGATCGCAGCCGAGGACTCCGAGGGCTTGAGGGCCGCGGTGGTCCTGAATTCAGCCACGGGCGAACTGTTCGAGGCCTCGCGAGGCGGCGGCGCCCGCCGGGACGGGGAGGAAATCCGGGTATCCGACCTGCCTACGCTCGACCTGGCCCTTGTGGGCACCGGCTTCCCGTTCAAGAAGCTGAACGTCCTGCCGGCCTACCTGGAGACACTGTCCCGCATCCTCAGGTCAACCGCCGGCATCCGGCGCGGGGGGGCCGCGGCGCTCGACCTGTGCGACCTGGCCTGCGGCAGGCTGGACGCATTCTGGGAGTACTGGTTGATGCCGTGGGACGTCGCGGCCGGCGCGCTCCTCGTGCGCGAAGCGGGTGGAGTGTTCGAAGAACTCGAGGTTCCGGGGATCGAGGGCGGCGGGCTGGCGGCCGGACTGACCGCCGAAATGCCGGTCGGACTGGCACCGGGGGCCTTCGTGGGAGGCAACGCGAAGCTGATCGACGAGTTCCGGACGTTGGTGAAGGGAGGCCTGCCCGGTTAGATCAGGCGAATCCTGCGTCCCGCAACCACTGATCCAGCACAAGCAGCGACCAGGTCTGGTCGTTGTCCAGACGCGGAATCGAGCCGCCCCGCAGGATGCCCGCCTTCGTCAGCCGACCGAACGCACCCTGTAGCAGCTCCGGTTCACGGCCTACCCAGTCGCGGATCGGCAGACCGAATCCCTTCTTGGGCTGATCGAACAGGCCGGCGGGCACCCGCGGCTCCATCAGTCGTCTCACCACCAGTTTCCCCTGCCCAGCCGTCGGGTCACGGAGCAGCCTCGTGTCCAGCGAGAGCGCGAACTCCACCAGCCTGTGGTCCAGCAATGGGGGACGCGCTTCCAGCGAATGGGCCATGCTCGCCCGGTCCACCTTCGTCAGCAGACCGCCCGGAAGATGTGCGTGCAGGTCCGCCCACTGCAGCCGCTTCAGGGGGTCGAGGTCGTCGCGCCAGAACCTCCGTACGTGCCATAAGTCGTCGTAGCCCCGAGTCATCAGGTCGGGCGAGAGCAGTGACTGTTTCTGGCGCAGCGTGAATGCCGGAAGGAATGCCGCGTAACGGTCGAGACCCTTCGCCGCTCGTCGTCCGACGGAACGGCCCGCCTGCGAGAAGGGAGGCAGCAGCCTGGCAACCACCCGACGGAAGGCCGTGGACCGGTAGGTCGGAAACTTGTCGTAGTGCCGGTACCCGAGAAACAGCTCGTCGCCGCCCTCGCCCGTCAAAGCCACTTTCACGTGCCGCGCCGCCATGCGCGACACGAGCCACGCGGACCACGCGGCGCTGTCGCCGAACGGCTCGTCGTACAGTTGGGGAATCGTTCGGATCGCCTCGGCCAGGTCGATGGCGGCGGCCGGCTCTTCCACATGCTCAGTCTCGAAATACTCCGCGACCCGTCGCGCCGATTCCGCTTCGTTGAACCGGGCCGAATCCACGGCGAGCGTGAACGAGCTCGGGCGGTCCAGATGAGCCGCGAGAGTCGTCGAGTCGATCCCACCGCTGAGGAACAGACCAACGGGAACGTCGGACAGCGTGTGTTCGGGCACGACCTGCGTCAGCAAGTCGCCCAGGCCCTCGGCCGCCTGACCCATGTCGGTGATCCGGGTCTCGGCGCTCGGCTCCCAGTAGCGCTGAATCCGCAGTGTCCCCGCGGCCCACGAGAGTGTGTGTGCCGGTGGCAGACGGCGGATTCCGGCATAGATCGTCTTCGGGTGCGGGACGTACTTGTAGGAGAAGAAGTCGCGCAGGGCAGTCCGGTCCATGCCGGGGCGACCCATCTCGAGCAGGGCTTTGATTTCGGACCCGAACGCGAGGCCGTCCGGGACTGCCCGGTAGAAGAAGGGCTTGATACCGAGGCGGTCGCGCGCCGCGAACAGGTGGCGCCCGCGGGCGTCCCAGATGGCGAAGGCGAACATTCCGCGGAGCCTATGCACCATATCCGCACCATCGCGCTCATACAGGTGCAGCAGTACCTCGGTGTCAGTCTCCGAGGTGAAGGGACCGGGCAGATCCCGCCGAAGCTCGCGGAAATTGTAAATCTCGCCGTTGTAGACGACGGTCAGATGGCCCTTCGTCATCGGTTGGTGGCCGACCGACGAAAGGTCGAGGATCGACTGGCGGGGATGGCCGAGACACACTCCGTCGTTCTCCCACACCCCGGAGTCATCAGGCCCCCGGTGCGTGAGCGTCCGGACCATCCGCTCCACGGTGTCCCGAGACGGCGCATCTGAAATGATGCCGGCTATTCCGCACATGATGCTGGGACACTACCGGCGGCTTCGCTGGCACGTCAAACGAGGACCGCACCCACCGGAGTGGTGGGGTACCTTCAGCCCGTCTAACTTCTTGGCATGGCTTATTCCGTCAAGGAGATATACTTCACCCTGCAGGGCGAGGGCGCACAGACGGGCCGGCCGGCCGTGTTCTGCCGCTTTGCCGGGTGCAACCTGTGGTCGGGCCATGAGAAGGACCGCGCGGAAGCCGTGTGTCCGTTCTGCGACACGGACTTCGTGGGCACGGACGGAGCGGGTGGCGGCAAGTTCCAGGCGGCAGAGGACCTGGCCCGTGCGGTCGCGTCTGCCTGGCCTCACGAGCCCATCGCGCCGCTGGGCCCTGGACGGCCGCTGGTCGTCTGTACCGGTGGCGAGCCGCTTCTGCAACTCGACGCCGAGGCCATAGCGGCTCTGCATGAAGCCGGATTCGAGGTGGCCGTCGAAACCAACGGGACGCTGGAGCCGCCGGCTGGCCTCGATTGGCTCTGTGTGAGCCCCAAGGCGGGAGCGCCACTCGTGACGACGAGCGGTGACGAACTGAAGCTGGTGTATCCCCAGGCGGGAGCTCCGCCAGAGGACTTTGCAGGCCTGGATTTCCGGCACTTCTCGTTGCAGCCCATGGACGGGCCCCAACGGGCGCGAAACACGAAACTCGCGGTCGACTACTGCCTCGCGCACCCGCAATGGCGCCTGAGTCTGCAGACTCAAAAGTACATTGGAATCGACTGAACGAGGCCAAATGGAAATCTGGAAGGAGTTCACCTTCGACGCGGCTCACCTACTCCCAAACGTACCTGAAGGCCACAAGTGCCGCAGGCTACACGGTCACACGTACACCGTGCGGGTTCACGTGCGCGGAGAGCCTGACGAGAGCATCGGGTGGATCCTCGACTTCGCGGATATCAAGGAGGCGTTCGAACCGATTCGGGATCGACTCGACCACTACTACCTGAACGAGATCGAAGGCCTAGAGAACCCGACGGCCGAAGTGCTCTCCCGCTGGATCTGGCGGCGTCTTGCCCCCCGTCTGCCCGGCCTCAGCCGGATCGAGATCCAGGAGACGTGTACTTCCGGCTGTACCTACGAGGGAGACTGACGGCTCGCCAGGAAGGTCAGTCGGCGGCTCGCCGCGCTTCCTCCACTGCTTCCGCCAGCGGCTCCGCTCCAAAGCGTACCGGGTCGGTGGACGGCAGGCCGGTGACTCGACCCGCCTCCTCGATGAACCGCCGCGCCTCGTCCTCGGCCAGATCGTACGTGTTGGCCGACAGCGCGATCACCCGGCTGTCCAGCTGCGGAGCGGCCCACCGCATCGCCTCCTCGTACGCCTCGATGGCGCGGGCCGGCGAAGGAATCTCCAGCCAATCGTATCCTCCGGCGTATATCCGCGTCCGGCCCGGCATCCAGCACAAGATCATCGCGTTCGGCAGCGCTCCGTGCAGCAGGCCGAGCGTGACCGCCGAGTAGCCGGGGTGAAACAGGGATCCCTGTCCTTCGACCAGCACTACGTCGGCCCCTTCCGCCGCCTCCAGAGTGATTCTCTCTGTCGCCCCGGACACGAAATCCGAGACAACGGCGTCCACCGGGATCCCCGCTCCATCGACGATGATCCCGCTCTGGCCGGTGCCGGCGAACCGCGCCTTGACTCCGCGCTCGGTCAGGGCACGCCGGGTCTCAAGGCTTGCGGTCATCTTCCCGACGTTGCAGTCCGTACCTACGGTCAGTACGCGAAATCCGGCTGTCTGAAGGGCAAGCCCGGTCCCCACGGGCAGGTCGGCGGGCGGTTCGCGCAGGTCTACCAGGCGGACACCGCGCTCCAGGGCCCGCGCCGCCAGCTGGCCGTCATCCGCCAGCCGCTCGTGCAGTCCGCACCAGATGTCGAGGCCGGCCTCGACCGCCTCGAAGAGAACCGGCCGATGCTCGGGCGGAATGGTGCCTCCACGGTTCGCGACTCCCACCAGGAGGGCCTGCGGTGCCGGTTCCGAGACCCTCAGTGCCTGGGCCAGCGAGGCGACGATCGGGATTCCACCCCCGACCCCAAGCACTTCCTGCGCCGTGCGGCCGGAGTGCTCCGAGTCGATCAGGGCCGCGACCCGATCGGCCAGATAGCGCACGGAACTGACGGCCGTCTTGCTCGTCTCGATCCCTAGCTTGCCCTCGGCGAGGACGATGAAGATCGGCTGTTTCATGGGTGTCCGGGGTGAGGATTGAATCGATGTTCGACCGACCACCGGAAGCTAGGCTTGCCCTGTCGTGCCTACAAGACGGTTCACGGAAGGCTACGCGTCCAGGACCTCGAGCATCTCGGGAACGGACTGATCCGCAGCGGGGCCGAGGGTCAGACCTGCGTCCCCGGGCACCGCGATCACGATGGGCTCGTCGCTCAGGATGGGGTGGAATCCCCCTCCCTCCAGCACGCGCTCCACGTAGAGCCGCTTCACCAGTACCCGGCCGACCGCCAGGATGGGGACGGCCACGATCATCCCGATCGGCCCGAGCAACTTGAGCGCGATCAGCACGGAAAGAAGAGTCCACACGGGAGGCAACCGGACCTGGCGCTCGAAGACCTTCGGCGCCACCACGTTGGCCTCGAAGACGTGCACGACCACGCCCAGCAGGACCACCGCGAGCGCCCACAACCAGCCTCCGAACGGAAGCACGTAGAGCGCGGGCAAGAGGGTCGAGAAGAGGCTTCCGAAGAACGGGACCAGCGCGGCGAGCCCCGTGAACACCCCGAAGGCCAGAGCATAGGGAACCCGCAGGAGTTCCAGCCCGACCCAGGTGAAAACTCCGAGCACCGCCATGGCCATCAGCTGTCCGCCGAGCCATGCGCGAAGCGTTCCGGCGAGCTCGCCGAGTATGTCGGACGCCAGGACCCGGTTGCGGGGCGGAACCAGCTGCAAGAGATCGGAGCGGTACAGCCTTGGATTGGCGGTCAGGAAGATCGCCATCGCGAGCACGCTGAACGCGTGGATCAGGAACCACAGCCCGCTGAACACGTACGGGACCGCGTCCGTGAACCAGCTTCCGATCTCACCGAAAATGGAACCGAAGTAGCTGCCTCCCTCCTGGATGGGTCCCAGGAGGTCTCGCACGACCGGATAGCGCTCTGCCAGCCGGACCAGGTCGGCCTCCCAGACCAGCAGGCGCTGTGGCAGGACGGCCAGTAGATCTCCCACTTGCGCTGTCAGGGGAGGAATGAGCAGAAAGCCGACGCCCCAGAAGGCCACCACGGTCAGCACTACGCCGGAGGCGATCCCGAGGGGGCGGGGCATCCTGAGCCTTCTCTGGAACCAGTCCGTGAGGGCGCTCAGGTAAACCGCAAGAAGCACCGCGATGAAGAACAGGATCAGGAGTTCGGAGGACTTCCAGGCGAACAGCAGGAGGAGGACGACGGCCAGGGCGCCCAGCACGACCTGAAACCAACCGCGAGCGCTCGTGTCAGACATGGACCCGTATCCCGGTGTCCTCGAGAGCCCGCGCTCGGTCGCGCGGGACCCGAGGTTGTGCCGGCCGATCCTGGCCGGAGGCGCTACTCTTTGGGCGTGTCCGCCTCGTCCGCAGCGGAATCCTCCTCGACGGATTCGTCGTCGTCGAGGATCTCCGCCTCAGCCACTTCCACTTCTCCCGCGCCCAGGGCCATCAGCTCCTCGGCGGCGCTCGCCGGTCCGATCAGCCCCATGTCGCGCTTGAGGGCCAGCAACTTGGCGTCCACATCGGTGTCCAGGCCGGTGGATTCGAGCATGGCGAATTCCCGCGTGAGATCGTCGCCCTCGAGATCCTCCGTGACCTCGGCGGCGGCAATCGCTTTCCTCTCGGTTTCCTCCACCTTCTCCACCATCTGGTCGAAGGCCCGGAAAGCGCTCTTGTCCTGCATCCCGGCCATCG
>CAYWLF010000054.1:0-11937 GCA_964458875.1 uncultured Gemmatimonadota bacterium | reverse complement strand
TGCTGCAGCCGAGAGGGCTTCGGCGATTTCCCGCGGGCCCACCCGGAGTCGTCGGCCGATGCTCTCGGAAAAGCCGAGGAGATACCGCGAGAACAGCATCCCCGAGTTGCCCCGCGCAGCCATGACACCTGCCTCGGCGGCGACCCCGGCCACCTCGGAGAACGAGTCGCTGCGCACGCTGCGCACCGCATCAGAAATGGAACGAAGAGTGAGCGTCAGGTTGGTGCCGGTGTCGCCGTCGGGAACCGGGAAGACGTTGATCCGATCCAGCTCAGAGCGCTGACGGCCAACGTGGGCGGCGCCGGCAAGGAAGCCCCGACGAAGGCGGTGTCCATCGAGGTAGGCGATCCGGACCCGCGTGTGGGAAGCCGGCGTGGGCGCAGACCCCGACTCGCGTGCCTGGACCTCTGAGTAGTCGCTCAATCCCCGGATTCCTCCTGTCTCGAGGGCGGGCGCCTCCGCGCCCGCCTCAGACCGTCGTTTCCGGTCAGCTCTCGGTATCGCCCTCCGCGACGACCCACACAGTCACTTCCGGCCTTACTTCGGAGTGAAGGCGTACGGAAACTCGGTAAACCCCGAGCTGTTTGATCGGCTCCTCGAGCCGAATCAGATGGCGGTCCACCTCCAGTCCCTTCTCCGCCAACGCTTCCGAGATATCCGAGGCAGTGACCGAGCCGAACAGCTTTCCTTCCTCCCCTGCTCGTACCGTAAAGCTAACCGATTGGCCCTCGATTCGCTCCGCCGCCGCCCTCGCCCGATCGAGCTCTCTCTCCGACCGATCGAGGATGTGCCGTCGCTCTTCCTCGAACTTCTTTTGATTCGCAACGGTCGCCTCGTAGGCGATTCCCTGCGGAATCAGAAAATTACGGGCGTAGCCCGGTTTGACGTCAACGACCTCACCGATGTCTCCGAGGTCATCTACAGCCTGTCTGAGAATTATCTGAACCATGTCCAGCACCCCTTGCATTTCGTATCGATTCGTCCGCGGACACCTCGGCAACCCGAGGACGGTACCATCAAAGATCGTTGTCGACCCGGGCCCGCGACAGTCTCTCCCTCAGGTCGATCCAGGTATCGCTCAGGCCCAGCACCAGGGCCGTCCCCAGGACCACGGGATACAGAAACAGCGCAGCCAATGTCAGAAGAACAGCACTCCACACCGTCGTGGCAGCCATCGCGCCGATCCACAACAGGATCGCCACTCCCCTGAGCAGATACAGTCCGCCCATGAACACCGTGGCGTTCTCGCCGACCCGGAACGCCAGCGCTCCCATCGGAAGCACCAGCAGGCACAGTCCTCCGATCAACAGCCATATCAGATGGTCGCTGAACCGGAAGTCGCGTAGCGGCCCGGGGCTGCGGAAGCTACCCGAGAACCTCTCGAAGCCGAACCAGGCCAGTCCAAGAGCTGCCACGGTAGCCAGCGAGAGCATCGCCGGATACACGTCCTGCTGGAAGCCCACCCATCGCTGGACCGCCAGGTCCAGCTGCCGGCGGACCTCCGGGTCGGCACTTCCCTGCAGCTGCTCCAGGATCCCCCCGGCGACCGACGCCGCCTGTCGGATCTCCGACACCATCCACCAGTTCACTCCCTGCAGAACCCCGGGACGCGCTACCCCTATGAGAAGCACGACACAGAGCGCAACGCCGATAGCCTTGAGCGAACGGTCTATCAGCCCGTCCCTCCCCCGGACCAGGCTGACGGCCACGAAGGCTCCGCCGGCAATCAGGCTCCAGGCCCGGGGAACGTACCATTCCATCCCTCCGGGACGGCTGCCCGCGAACGTGAGTCCGAGAATGGCCGTGCCGACGGCCACGCTCATCCAGTCCTCGGTCCGGAAGGCCAGCAGCAGGAGCGCGAATGGAACGAATACGAGCCACACCGGCCCCATCGGCGCCAGCAGGACCGTCACCAGCACGAGCAACGAGGCCCGTATCAGGGTACGTCCACGCTCCTTCACTGCCCGATTCTCCTCACCGACCCGGTCGGCCGGTACTCAGGAGTGGTAGCCCTGGATGTACGGAATCAGGGCTAGATACCGCGCTCTCTTGATCGCAGTTCCGAGCTGGCGCTGGTGCCGGGCACAGGTCCCGGTCGCCCGCCGGGGGAGGATCTTCCCTCGATCGGTGATCAGTCTGCCCAACGTGTCAGCGTCCTTGTAGTCAAGTCGCTCGACGTTGCGCTCGCAGAACTTACATACTTTTCTGAAGGCCATCGATCAGTTCTCCCGTTCGGCGTCAACGTCATCCGCGTCGTCTTCGTCGGATTCATCGCCGCCGGTGGCGGCATCATCAGCGGCGGCGTCATCAGTGGTGTCGTCGCCTTCATCGGCAGCGTCGTCGCCTTCATCGGCAGGGGCACCAGCAGCTGCGGCGGCATCGGGAGCAGCTGCGGCGTCGACCTTGCGCCGAATGCGATCGCCGTTGCGATCATCGTCGCCGCGATCGTCCAGAGCGGGCATAGGCAACTCGCCCTCCGAGAGCACCACGAGGTGGCGCAGGAGGTCATCATCCAGTTTTAGAGCTCGTTCGAAATCCGGCAGGACGGCTGGAGATGCCGTGAACTGTGTCACGACGTAGTAGCCATTGTCATTGCGGTCGATGGGATAGGCCAGCTGGCGCTTGCCCCAGTGCTCCACGGCCGTGATCTCGCTCCCTGACGCCGAGAGGATCTTGGCGTGGTGGCCTTCAAGCCGCCCCTCGATCTCTTCCGTCGTGAGGGAGGACTTGAAGATGTAAACGACTTCGTAGTCCCGCATTACGTTCGCTCCTTCGGTCTGAGTGGCCGCGGGCACGTTCCCGCGGCAGGAGATTCTGTCGTCCGTCGTTTCAACATGCCGCGCCAGCCTTACCTGGTGCGGCGCGCCAAGCTAGTAGGCCGGGCCCCGTCGTTCAAGCCGGAGCCCGGTCACCGTCAGCCCAGGAAGGGCAGCCAGGCCACCAGCTCGCGCAATGTGTCGACCGCACCGGCATCGCCGACCGCCCGTCCGTGAACCCGAACAAACCACGGCGCCAGGACGAGCGACACTACGCTGATCAGCTTAATCACGATGTTCATCGACGGCCCGGAGGTGTCCTTGAAGGGATCGCCGACCGTGTCACCGACAACCGCCGCCTTGTGAGGATCCGACCCCTTGCCTCCATGGGCCCCTCCCTCGATGTACTTCTTGGCGTTGTCCCACGCGCCCCCGGCGTTCGCCATGAACAGGGCCAGGAGTACCCCGGTCAACGTGGCGCCTGCCAGCAACCCACCCAGCGCCTCGACGCCCAGGAATCGACCGACGAGGACCGGAACCATGATCGCGGTGATACCTGGTATGACCATCTCCCTGAGCGCGGCACGCGTTGAAATGTCTACGCAGCGGGCCGAGTCGGGCTTGGCGGTTCCCTCCATGAGTCCCGGGATTTCGCGGAACTGTCGACGTACCTCGGCGACCATGCCGGCGGCAGCCCGGCCCACGGCAGTCATCGTGAGCGAGGCGATGAAGAAGGGCGTGATTCCACCGATGAACAAGCCGATCACGACGAGCGGGTTCACGATGTTGATTCCCGACTCCGTCAGGCCAACGGCATTCGCGTACGCCGAGAACAGTGCCAGCGCTGTGAGCGCCGCCGAACCGATTGCGAAGCCCTTTCCGATAGCGGCCGTCGTGTTGCCCAGGGCATCCAGCTTGTCCGTGATCGCACGAACGTCCGGTCCGAGACCGGACATCTCGGAGATCCCGCCAGCGTTGTCGGCGATCGGTCCGTACGCGTCGACCGTCATGGTTACGCCCACGGTCGCAAGCATGCCGACTGCAGCGATTCCGATGCCGTACAGGCCGGCGAACTGGAATGCGAAGAAGATCGCACCGCAGATCAGAAGCAGCGGGATCGCCACGGACTCCATGCCCACCGCGAGGCCCGTGATGATGTTCGTGGCCGCGCCAGTCTCCGACGCCGCCGCGATCGCCCGCACCGGCTTCGACGCCGTGTAGTACTCGGTCACCAGCCCGATCAGGATGCCGACGAGTGAACCGAACAGCATGGCCCAGAACGGACCCGCTGCAGCGTTGCCCCAGACCCAGAACTGGCCTGACGTTCCAGCGAACACGTCGAGGTTGACGGTCACGAAGTAGGCCCCGATCCAGAACAGTATGGCGCCGACGAAGGTGGTATTCCGCAGCGCAGCTGCCGGATTCATCTTCTCGAGAATCCGCATCGAGAACACGCCGATGAGCGAGGCGATCAGTCCGATCATGGCGTACAGGAGCGGCAGGGCGAGCGCCGCGACCCGCCGGTCCGGCGAGATGACACTGACTGTGACCCCGAGGACGATCGTGGCCACGATCGATCCGACGTACGACTCGAAGATGTCCGCGCCCATGCCCGCCACATCTCCGACGTTGTCTCCCACGTTGTCGGCAATGGTGGCAGGATTGCGGGGATCATCCTCTGGAATGCCCGCCTCCACCTTGCCCACCAGGTCGGCTCCGACGTCAGCAGCCTTGGTGAAGATCCCACCGCCGATCCGGGCGAACAGAGCGATCGAAGAGGCTCCCATGGCGAACCCGCTAACGATCTGCCCGAAGTCTCGCAACCCGACGGCCTCGGGAGGGAAGATCAGGACCACCGCGCCCAGCCCGGCCAGGCCGAGGCTTCCCACGGCGAGCCCCATGACGGCACCACCGCTGAACGCCACTCGAAGTGCCTTCGCCAGACCGGACGAGCGAGCGGCCTCGGTTGTCCTGACGTTCGCTCGAGTAGCCGCCTGCATTCCCAGGAATCCAGCGAGAATTGAGCAGGCCGCTCCAAACACGTACGCTGCCGCGGAGGACGGTCCGATCAACCAGTACAGCATGGCCGCGACCACCAGTACGAACGGCACCAGGACCGAGTATTCGCGCCTGAGGAACGCCATGGCGCCCGACTGAATGGCAAAGGCAAGCTCGCGCATTCCTTCGTCACCGTCCGGCTGCCTCTTGACATAGAAATAGAGCAGCAGCGAGAACGCCAGGCCGCCAAGCCCGAACCACAAGGCCCACGTCATCCAATGCTCCACGAAAAGCCTCTCTTGTCTTCCGTGACCGGTTGCTACCCGCCCTCAAGCGCTGTTGAAAGCGTTCATGGCGGACTCCATTCCCTCGCTCAACCATGACTCGATCGCGAGGGCCATCCTACCGAACTGTTCTAGAATCGCCTCTTCGTCCCTCGACCGAGGAACAGCCAATACCCAATCGGCGAGGTCCAAATCCGGGTGCGTCGGCGCGCCGACGCCGATCCTCAGCCGTGGATACTCCCGGCTGTCCAGAGCCTCCTCGATAGACTGCAGGCCATTGTGACCGCCCGCGGAGCCCCTGCCCTTCAGCCGAAAACGACCCGGGGGCAGTGCGGCGTCGTCCACCACCACGAGGAGATCTTCCTCGAAGCGAAAACCTTGAACGGCCAGGTACTTCGACAGCACCCGGCCGCTCCGGTTCATATATGTCATCGGCTTGATGATCCGGACTTCGTGGCCGTCCACTGGTCCATCCACGAAAGCCTCTGGGCCCACTTGCTTGAACGGACCCAGGGACCATCGCTTCGTGAGGTGATCGGCCAGCCACCAGCCCGCGTTGTGTCGGGTATCGCGATAGCGGTCCCCGGGATTCCCCAGGGCCAGGATCAGATTCATCCGTCCGCCAGATCGGAGGCTACGCGTCCTCCGAGTCCCCGTCGTCGCCGCGCGCCGTGATCACTTCGGGCTCGACCTCTTCGTCGAGATCCGAGATAAGATCCTCGTCCTCTTCTTCTTCGACGGCGATGACTCTCGGCGCTACGACCGCGCACACCGTCAGGTTGCCCTCTTCGAGAGGCGTGATATCGCCAGTGTCGATTTCGCCGATATGCAGCGAGTCGCCGATCTCAAGGCCCGAGATGTCCGCCTCAAAAGAGGAGGGGATATCTCGCGGAAGGCACTCGACCTCCAACTCGTAGCGGATGACCTGCAAGACTCCACCGTTCCGAACGCCGATCGGGTTCCCCTCGAGACGCACCGGCACGGCGACGCGGATTATCTCTCCCGCGGTGATCTCGAAGAAATCGACGTGCAGGATTACGGATCGGTACGGGTGTCGCTGGATCTCGCGAATCAGGACCACCTTCGGCTCTTCCCCGCCCACATGTAGATCGATCAGCGTGTTCTCCGTCGAGATCTTGCTAATCAGGGCCCTGAACTGAAGCTCGTCCGCCTCGACAGCCATCGGCTCAGAGCCGTGACCGTAGAGGTTGCCCGGGATCTTGCCCGTGGCCCGGATGCGACGTGCCGCTCCCTTGCCGGTTTCGCTTCTCGCTTCGACCTGTAGTACTGCCTGCTCGCTCATCTGTGATCCTCACGCGCCGTACCGCCCGGTCCGGCTTCTTGGTCTATGCTATGTGAACAGCTTGCTCACAGAACGATTGTAATGGGTGCTTTCGATGGCCCTGGCCAAGAGGCTGGCCACCGACACCGTCTCCAGGTTCTTGAGATTCGAGCTCTTTTCCTCAGGGATGGCGATCGTGTCGGTCACCGCCAGCTCCACGAAACCCGCCCCGTTCAGTCTTTCCACCGCAGGTCCGGATAGAAGGGCATGCGTGGCGATGGCGTAGACCTGCCTTGCCCCACGCTCCCGCAGCGCGACCGCGGCATTTGCCATGGTGCCCGCTGTGTCCACCATGTCGTCGGAGATGATGCACCGCATGCCATCCACGTCTCCAACCACGTTCAACACCTCGGCCTGGTTCGGCTCCGGACGTCGCTTGTCCATGATGGCCAGTCCCGCTCCGAGACGCTTCGCGTACCCCCGGGCCATCTTCGCCGCGCCCACATCGGTGGCCACCACGACCAGGTCGTCGTGGCTCATAGCCGCGTAGTGGTGCATGAACACTGGCGCCGCGTACAGGTGATCGACCGGTATGTCGAAGAACCCCTGCAACTGGTGCTGGTGGAAATCAATCGTGATGAGGCGATCGGCCCCCGCCGCCACGATCAGATTCGCCATCAGCTTACCGGCGATCGACACCCTCGGCTGGTCCTTGCGGTCCTGCCGAGCGTATCCGTAGTACGGAACGACCGCGGTAACCCGAGCCGCCGATGCCCTCTTCGCCGCATCGATCAGGAGCAACAGCTCGAGTATGTTCTCCGCCGGCGGATTCGTCGATTGGATCACGAAGACGTCCCTTCCTCGGACGTTTTCATCGATCCGGACGAAAATCTCTCCGTCGGCGAACCTCTTGACGGTCACCTCGCACAGCGGCTGATCCAGCTCTTCCGCGATCCTGGCGGCGAGAGCCGGGTTCGCCGTGCCAGTAAGCACCATCATCGGCGTGCCGGTGGCTGACAGCTCCGTCATGTCTGCCTCGCTATGTACTCTGCGTCGTCCACGCGTTCCGAAAACAGCCGTGCAGTTTACATGCGGCGATCTGAAGCGTCAACCGCTTCGGACCCTCAACGAAGCGCCTCGAGCTCGTGCCGTGGGTCGTCGAGCCGACGCTCGTGCTGAAGCTGCGTCGGATAGCGTCCCGATCGAGTTGCCCCAGAAGACTTCACTCAAGAAGCTCATTCAAATGCCCTTTCCTGCCCTTTGTCAGCCGCACCAAGCCGGCGGATCCCGAGAGCGGGAATCTCGCCTTTGCGAATCGAGCCGCAAGGACCGAAATCAAGAAGGTCTTGAAGGGTTCGGGCGCTTCCGTCTATTGTCGTCCTGGTGAGGTGTCGAACGAAAGGGATGCACTTGTGAAAGAACCGAGTTCAGCCGCTTCCTCCCCTGCGGGCGTCGCCCCCCATGCTCGACCCGTGGGCCAGGGTGTCGACTCAGCCCGAGACCTGGAGATCCTGATCCGATCACGGTATCCGGTCGTGGCTGTCGATACGCTGGAAGAGGATCGTCTAATGGAGCTCCTGGGCCGGGTCGCCCTCCGACTCGATGTGCCCCTGTACACATGGAGTCGGACGCAGGGCCTCGTCCGGGAGGGTAAGGACCAGGCGACCTACGATACCGCCGATCCGTTCAAGATGCTGGCTCACCTCGAGGCGTCCGCCGCACCGGGTGTGGTCCTGCTCGCGGACTTCCACCCCTATCTCGAGGATCCGCGTCTCGTTCGAAAGCTCCGCGAGGTGTTGCCCGCGTTCACGAGCGACAGGAGGGCCCTGGTACTCTCGGGACATGGCGTCCGGCTCCCTCCCGAGATCGGAAGGCAGGGGGTGCCGTATCGGCTCTCCCTGCCGGATCTCGAGGGCATCCGAGCCGAGCTGCGGCAGGTGGTACGCAAGGCCGCCCTGGAGGAGAAGGTGCGGATCGAGATCGGGGAAGATGAGGCCGAAGGGATGGCGCGGGAACTCCAGGGACTGACCCGCGACGAGATTCGCAGGATTCTGCGCCGTGCCATGGTCACGGACGGCCGGCTTACCCTGGGGGACATCGAACTGATCCGCGAGGCCAAACGGGAAAGCCTGGGACAGACCGGTCTCCTGGAGTTCATTCCGACCGGAGACGTGGAATCGATCGGCGGCATGGAGGCTCTGCGGGCCTGGCTCGACAAGAGGCGCGATGCACTCGGGGACGAGGCGCGCCAGTTCGGCCTGGAGCCGCCGCGCGGAGTTCTCCTGATGGGAGTCCAGGGCTGTGGAAAGAGCCTGATGGCAAGGAACGTAGCGACCGAGTGGGGGCTTCCGTTGGTTCGGCTGGACCCGGGCGCCCTGTACGACAAGTACGTGGGAGAGACCGAGCGCAACCTGCGCCAGGCTCTCGACACCGCCGACGCCATGTCACCCGTCGTGCTGTGGATCGACGAGATCGAGAAGGGGTTCGCCCGCGATGGAGGTGAGGCGGATGGCGGGGTGAGCGGACGACTCCTGGGCACATTCCTTACCTGGTTGCAGGAACGTGCGAGCCGCGTGTTCGTGGTCGCCACGGCCAACGACGTGGAGCGACTGCCTCCGGAGCTGCTTCGGAAGGGTCGGTTCGACGAGATTTTCTTCGTCGATCTCCCGGGGCCCGCCGAGCGAAGCGATATTCTGCAACTGCACCTGCTGCGAAGAGGTCGCGACCCGGGCCGCTTCGATCTGGATCGGCTGGCCGGGGCATCCGAGGGCTTCTCCGGCAGCGAGCTGGAGCAGGCGATCGTGGCGGGCCTGTATACGGCTTTCGCTGAGAAGGCGGACCTCGACCAGCAGACGCTGCTGGCGGAGATAGACTCTGCAGTGCCTCTGTCCGTGACTCTCGCCGAGAGAGTCGAGGCACTGCGCAGTTGGGCCCGGGGCCGGGCAGTTCCTGCCACGTGACCGGTGACCTCACGACCGGTCGCATCGACCGGGAGTCAGTCCACACCTTCGCCGGTGGGTCTCTCGATCGGGCAGCGCACGTGCGAAGCGACTCTGAGAGGATTGCGAGGTTCCTCAAATCCGATAGCACACGGTTCCTTCCGTTTCGCGGGCTGGACCCGCTCATCGTGGAGGGATCGCCTCCCAGCCTCGGATGGCTGCCTCGCGGCGAAATCGACGGTCTGTTAGAGGTGGAGCTGCCGGCCCTCTTCCTGGGAATCGAGAACGACGCTGCCCGGTTCGCCGTCGCGTTGCCGGAGACCGATCAGGAGAGCGACCCTGGACCCGAGGGTTCTGCCTTCCGGGGTGTCCGCGAAATCGCCCCTCTTCTCAGGGTGCCGGACGCCTCCGTCGTGGCCATGGGCCGATCGCTAGCGGCCTGGAACGCGACGCACGGCCACTGCTCCCGCTGCGGCAGCCCGGCGTCGATGACCGAGGCAGGGCACGCCAGGCGTTGTACGGACGACCTGTGCGGCACGGTGCAGTTTCCTCGCACGGATCCGGTCGTGATCATGCTCATCCATCGTGACGGACAGTGTTTGCTGGGCCGCGCGATCCGGGCCCAGCGGTATCCACCCGGCCTGCATTCTTGCCTGGCCGGCTATGTTGAGCCCGGGGAGTCGATCGAGGAGGCGGTGCGCCGGGAGACGTGGGAAGAGGCGGGGCTCAGAATAGGCCACGTGCATTATCATTCGTCACAGCCCTGGCCGTTCCCGTCCACCTTGATGATCGGCTGTCTCGCCGAAGCGCGGCCCGGAGAAGCTCGAGTCGATCCCGCCGAGCTGGAGAGCGTTCGGTGGTTCACCCGTAGGGAACTCCGACGAGCGGTGGAGCGTTGGGACGTGGACGAGGTGCTGCGCGTTCCACCGCCCCTCACGATCGCTCACCAACTGGCTAAGGCCTGGCTGGCAGAAGGCTCCGGCTCGGACTGGCCACGCCCATAGATAGAAAGTCGCATGGAAGAGAGAGTCATCGCTCCACACGCGTCCACTCCGGCCCTCGCCACGCCCAGCGGCGGAAGCCTGGGCTTCATGCCATCGGACATACTCGAGCAGACCTGCAAACGCGTGGGGATCGCGGCTCTGGTCTTCGCGGCGATCTGGGCGTGGGTGCTGGTGATGACCAACCTCGCCTGGCGGGTTTTCGGGTCGGTGCCGCCCCAGGTGGAAGCGTGGTCCAGCCATGGAAACACTATCGCCGTCATCGGCCTGGTGATCTCGCTCGGCATGGTGTTCGTCGCCGGTAAACTCCACCACGAGCCGGAGAAGCTACTGGACGTGGGCCTGGGCTTTGAAGTGGTGACTGCCGCGCTCGTGGCAGCCGGCAACTGGTGGGTCCCCGTACCTCAGGGCATGGGCGTCTCGTGGATCTGCGTGATCATCATCTTCTATCCGGCGATCGTTCCCGCCGGTATGCGCAAGATCCTGGCCGCGTCGCTGGTGGCCGCCAGCATGGACCCCCTGTGGTACTGGATCGGGATACTGCGCGGCGTGGAATTCGGAGTGAGCCAATACGAGCTTCTCTGGGCGTTCGTTCCGAACTACGTGTGCGCTTTCCTGGCCGTGGTTCCGGCCAAGGTGATACGCGGATTGGGCCGACGCGTGTCGCGCGCCCGCGAACTCGGAGCCTACCGGGTGGGTGAGCTCCTCGGACAGGGGGGCATGGGCGACGTGTACCGGGCCACGCATCGTCTTCTGGCCCGGCCCGCAGCCATCAAGCTGATCCGGCCGGAAGTACTTGGCGACAGCGCGGTATCGAGTTCCGTCGTCGTGGAGCGTTTCCGACGTGAGGCTCACGCGGCCGCGAACCTGAGGTCACCTCATACCATCGAACTGTACGATTTCGGGGTGAGCGACGACGGAAGCCTCTACTACGTGATGGAGTTGCTCGAGGGATTGAACCTTCAGGAGCTCGTCGACCGGTTTGGCCCGGTTCCGCCCGCCCGCGTCGTTCACTTCCTGAAGCAGGCCTGCCTGTCGCTCGGCGAGGCTCACGAGCGCGGGCTCGTACACCGTGACATCAAGCCGTCCAACCTGGTCGCCTGCCGGATGGGGGTGGCCGTGGACTTCGTGAAGGTTCTCGACTTTGGTCTCGTCAAGATGGCGTCCGAGGACGGAGCCGAAGGGGCCAACCTCACGTCACCGAACGTGACGACGGGGACTCCGGCGTTCATGGCCCCCGAGGTCGCGCTCGGGAATCGCCCGGTCGACGGCCGGGCTGACCTCTACGCTCTGGGGTGCGTGGCCTATTGGCTGCTCACCGGGCGGCCGCCGTTCGAGGCCCCGACACCTGTCGCCATGCTCCTGCAGCACGTGCAGGACATGCCGCCGGCCCCGTCGGAAGTGTCCGAAACCGAGATCCCGGCGGGACTCGACAGGCTCGTCCTCGACTGCCTGGCCAAGGACCCGGACAATCGCCCGGCCAGTGCCGCGGTCCTGTATCGACGGCTGGCCGAATGCCCCCTTCCCGACCCCTGGGATCGAGATCGGGCCGTGCAATGGTGGGCTCTTCACCTGGCGGACCTGGGACTCGATGACAGCCTGGATGGGAAGCGTTGGACCACGGACGAGAAGGGGGCAACCGTCCTGTACGTCGAGGAGCAGACGGAGTCGTAGTCC
>CAYWLF010000053.1:0-12018 GCA_964458875.1 uncultured Gemmatimonadota bacterium | reverse complement strand
CACTCCTCGCCTGAGTCGGCTCCCGCCACCGTCACCGAGGCCCCGTCGAGAGGCGCTTCGGGCTCCAGAAGATCGTCGAACTCGAGCCTGAGGGTGAGGCTGTCCGTGGCGTTGGCAGACCCAAGCAGCGGCGGAGTGGAATCCGGAGGGGTGAGCCACAGCTCGAGCTGAACGAGCGACGTGGAATCCGATAGGCTGACGTGCCCGCTGTCGTGGGGCTCGAAGTCTCTCTCCAGCGTTCGATTCCGATTCTGGTCCCGGAAAGCGAAGGCCCAGTAGTCTCCAGGCGGTAGTCCCGAGAGCGCGAAGTTGCCGCCCGTATCGGTCACCGCTGCGTAGGGTACCGAATCGCCGCCGATCACGTGAACGGCTATGTCGCGAACTCGTCGAACCGTTTCGCGGTCCCACACGGCACCACCCGCCCGGGTGTCGAAGAACTCCAGGCCGGTTGTGAAGAGGAACTCGATCGGTTCGCGGGTCTGATTTCGCACCAGGTCCCTGAGCCCCGGGGGAATCCGGAACGTGTACACCACGCCGGGGCGCCAGCCGTCGATCGGCCTGATCCGAACGTTGCTCCGACCCGCGTTGATTTCGTAGAGGCCGGCCGGCGAGGTCTCGACGCGCCCGGCCACCGACCTCGGGTCCCCGAGGGGTTCGTCGAACCGGACGTACGCGTCCTCATCCAGCCCGGGGACCGCGGAACGGGGGGCGGGAAACATCTCCACGACCGCGGGTGCCTCGAAGTCGGGTCCCGTCCCGGGAGGCATTTCCTCTCGGGCACAGGCCACGTTGGCGAGCGCGACCCCCAGCAGGAGATTCCGGCGGCGGGTCCACAGTACGTTTCGCCTCATCTCAACCGGAGCCGAAAGCCTCACGCTTCTCGAGCAGGACAGTCAGTCGCTCCTCGAACGAGCGGCACTTGTCCCTCTCCCGTTCCACTACCTCTGCGGGAGCACGGCCGACGAATTTTCCATCCTCGAGGCGGCGACGCGAACCGGCCAGCAGGTCCTGCAAGCGGTCGATCTCGGACTGAGTTCTCTCGCGCTCTCTTGCCAGGTCCACGACCCCGGAGAGCGGGAGAAAGACCTCAGCCCCGGAACGCAGCACGGCGTGCGCGCCGGGTTCTCCTACCGGAACCGAGTCCTCCACCGCCAGAGAAGACATGCGACCCAGACGGAGCAGGCCCTCACGCTCCGAACTCAGCGCATCCGCCAGAGACGCAGGAGCACGGGCCACCACCACGTCGACGGGCTTCGATGGATCGATCCCGTAGTCGGAGCGGAGATTGCGAACGGCGCCCACGATTTCCTGCAACGCGCTGACCGCGAGCACGGCGTCCGAATCCGCGAATTCCACTCCCGGGTCCGGCCACGGTCCGTTCAGGAGTGAGTCTTCATCGCTCCGCCCCGGGAGGTGGCAGTACATCTCTTCCGTGATGAAAGGCATGATCGGATGCAGGAGCCTCAGCCACCCGTCCAGGAGGAAGGCGAACGTGGCGGCAGCCGCCGCTCGACTGGCCTCTCCGCGATCTCCACGCAAGCGCATCTTCACGAGTTCCAGGTACCAGTCGCAGAAGTCGCCCCACACGAACTGGTACGTCACCTCTGCCGCATCGTGCATGCGAAAACGCTCCAGGGCGTCCGTAGCCGAGGTCGCGGTCGCAGCGAAACGATCCAGGATCCACCGATCCGTGACTTCGAGCTGAGTGCCCGACGGATTCGCACGGACGTCTGCTTCCGTTAGATATCCGAGCCCGAACCGCACGGCGTTCCACATCTTGTTCGCGAAGTTGCGGCCGACCCTGAACGACCCGTCCAGGTCCTCGTGGTCCAATTGGAGGTCCGTTCCGAGCGCCGCCGCGTTCACCAGGGTGAAGCGCATCGCATCAGCGCCGAAACGTTGTACGACTTCCAGCGGGTCCACTCCGTTCCCCAGCGACTTGGACATCCGTCGGCCGCTGGCGTCGCGCACGGTACCGTGCAGCAGGACATCCGTGAACGGAAGCTCTCCTACGAACTCCAGTCCGGCCATGACCATCCGAGCCACCCAGAAGAACAGGATCTCAGGTGCCGTACTCAAAGTGCTCGTGGGGTAGAACGTAGCGACATCAGCCGTCTCTTCGGGCCACCCGAGAGTGCTGAACGGCCACAGCCACGAACTGAACCACGTATCGAGCACATCGGGATCCTGCTCCAACGGGCCACCGCAGGAGTCGCACTCGGACGGGTCCTCCCGAGCCACGTTGACCTCGCCGCACTCCTGGCAGTACCAGACGGGTATGCGATGGCCCCACCACAGTTGTCGGCTGATGCACCAGTCCCGAACGTTGGTCATCCAGTGTTCGTACGTATTCCCGAACCTCTCCGGATGGAACCGCAAGCTGCCATCCCGATACGCCTGTAGCGCCGGCTCCGCCAACGGCTTCATGCGTACGAACCACTGCAGGCTCAGCCTCGGCTCCACGGCGGTGGAACACCGATAGCAGTGCCCGACCGAATGCTCGTGCTCTTCAACCTCCACAAGAAGGCCCTGGGCCTCCAGGTCCTCGAGGACGCGCTTCCTTGCCTCGAAACGATCCAGGCCCCGATAAGCGACCGGGGCCTGTTCGCTGATGGTGGCATCGTCGTTCATGATGTCGACGCGTGGCAGCTCATGACGCAGGCCGATGTCGAAGTCGTTCGGGTCATGAGCCGGCGTGACCTTCACGAACCCCGAGCCGAACTCCGGATCGACGTACTCGTCCGCGATCACCGGGATGAGACGCCCCACGAGCGGGAGCTCTACCTGGCGTCCCACCAGATGGAGGTTTCTTTCGTCGGCCGGGTGCACTGCGACCGCCGTATCTCCCAGCATCGTCTCCGGGCGAGTGGTCGCCACGACGATGTACTCACCTTCGACGTCCGCAAGCGGGTAGCGAAGGTGGTAGAGCCGCCCCCGAGTCTCCTGATGCTCCGCTTCCTCGTTCGACAGTGCCGTGAGACACCGGGGGCACCAGTTGATGATGTAGTTTCCCTGGTAGATCAGCCCCTTCTCGTAGAGCCGCACGAAGACCTCGCGCACCGCCCGCGACAGGCCATCATCGAGAGTGAAACGCGTTCGTTCCCAATCGCACGAGCAGCCAATGGTCTTGAGTTGCTCGATGATCGTCGACCCGTACTCGTCGACCCACTCCCAGACGCGCTCCACGAAACGGTCCCGTCCCAGGTCGTGACGGGTAAGTCCGTCCTTCGCCAGATGGCGTTCGACCACGTTCTGAGTGGCGATCCCCGCGTGGTCGGTGCCCGGGATCCACATGGCATCGCGTCCACGCATGCGCTGGAACCGGATCAACACGTCCTGGATCGTGTTGTTCAGCCCATGACCCATGTGGAGGGCTGCCGTCACGTTCGGTGGCGGTATCGCGATCACGTACGGAGCCCTCGCCTCCGCGGCGTCAACATGAAACGCGTTCCGCTTCAGCCAGCGTTCGTATATCGGCGCCTCGATCCCGGTAGGTTCGAAGCGGGCACTCAGTTCGTGTGTCGCGGTCTCGTCGCTCATGGCTTACCCGGATGCTGGATACACGCCGCCCAGCCGAACGTAGCGTAAACAAAATAGTTTAGCGGAAGCGCGGCTCAGTCGCGAGGCTGCAAGCCTCCCGAATCCGTGGTATCAGCCGCGGCTGAGACGGAATCCTGCCTGCGACGCTCTGCCTCTTCTTCGCTTCGCCGCCGCATATCCTCGAGGCGCTCCCGCTGAGTGCGCTCGACATCGGTCTGGAAGTCCTGCCGTTGTATGTCCGCCAGGTCTCGGGCCTCCTGGCGAAGCTCACGCCCGAGAGGTCCCTCGGCCTCGAACAGCGCCCCGACGTTCATCGGAATGACCATGCCGCCCAGAACGATGCCGTCCGGCGTTACGCCCCATTGCTGGTCACCCTCGCCGAACAACCACTCCACCGCTCGCCGGCGCTGCTCTTCCGTCAACTGCAGGCTGTCGAGCATCGCCCCGAGCCGGGCTCGTATCACTCCTTCCGCGCGGGCAAAACGATCCTCCAGGTACTCGGGCATGGGCCGATCGCCGAAGTCCTGCCACAGCCGGGGATCTCCCTCCCGTGGCCGCAGCCGCTCGGCATTGGTGAGTCCCAGCCCGTCGTCCGTCCCCGCGCTCTGAACCCGGTCGCCCCCTCCGGGAGTGGGCGGCTCAGGCCGCTGGATCTCGTCACGCTCGTCAGGCGGCATCTCGATCACGTCTTCCGCCGCTGACTCGGTCTCCACATCCCGGATGTCGATCACCTGGAGTCCCGCGGCCGGTCTCGGCGGAAGCTGGATCGGGCGGAACGATCGGGTGCCCAGGTAGAACTGGCCCGAGAGGAAGATCGCGACCAGGGCATGCAACACCGCTGACACCAGCAGCCCCGACCCCATCGAACGGCGGTAGCCTCGCGCGTGGTAGCCCGCCCTCGTGGCGCGCCGCTGTCCGGCGCGCGTCTCGCGATCCTCGGGCGAGCGATCCCTCAAAGGGCCTCCTGGATCCTCCGACCGGCCTCTTCCCAACGATCCTCATGGATCGCGAGCGAGGCGCGAACGAATCCTTCGCCACCGGGACCCATCGCGGAGCCGGGAAGCAAGACTACACCCGACTCGATCAACAGGCGTCGGCAGAAGTCCTCCGCCTTCTCGGTGCTCGGGACCGGGAACCAGAGGTAGAGAGTACCTCGCGGGGCGGTCACCTCCAGCCCGGCCGCCTGGAAAGCCGCCACCGCCGCGTCCCGGCGCCGGACCAGGTGCCCGAGACTCCAGCGAATGTACGCGTCCGGATCCTCCAGGACCGCCGCTCCAGCAGCCTGGAGTGCCATGAACGCGCCGGTGTCGAAGAACGTCTTGACCCGGCGGAGCGCCCCGATCAGTCGCCGGCTGCCCGTCGCCCACCCCAGGCGCCAACCTGTCATGTTGTACGTCTTGGACATGGAATGGAACTCGATACCCACCTCGCGTCCGCCCTCGATATCGAGCAAACCGGGAGCCCGAAACCCGTCGAACGTGATCTCCGAGTAGGCGTTGTCGAACAGGAGCACGGCTCCCCGCTCCCGACACGCTTCCACGACCTCTCGCAGGTAGGAGGCATCCGCTACCGCGCTGGTCGGGTTGTTCGGGTAGTTGAGGTACACCATCCTCAGCCGTCCACGCGCCTGTCGAATGACATCCGGGGGAATCAGGTACCCATCCTCCGCCCGGAGCCCGAAGCGGATCACATCCGCCCCGGCGAAGTAAGGACCTCCGAAATAGGGGGCGTAGCCCGGATCGGGGATCAGGACCGAGTCACCCGAATCGAGCACCGCGAAGGCGGTCAGGGCGATGGCTTCCTTGCTCCCGATGACCGGCAGCACTTCGAGATCCGGATCCACCTCGGCTCCGAAGCGCCGGAACAACCAGCCGGCTATCGCATGTCTGTACTCGGGCAGGCCCCGCTGGAAACCGTACTTGCTGAGAGCCGGGTTCCCGACAGCCCCCCTGAGGGTTTCGACGGCGGCTTCGGGAACCGGGAGTCCGGGATCGCCGACTCCCAGGTCGATCACCGTTCGCCCCTCGGCCAGCAGGCGCGCCTTGACGTCGGGCACATCGGCCAACGGGTAGGGCGGTAGCCCCTCCAGACGCCCTGGCGGAGACCACTCCTGCGAATTCACAGGGAGTGACGCCATCGAATCGTCCATATCTGTCTATCGCCTCACTCAGGTCTTCAGCGCCTTCTTCCGCGCCGCCGGATACAGAACATTGTTCAGGATCAACCGGTAGCCGGCCGAGTTCCGGTTCAAATCCAGGTCGGTCGGCGGATCACCCACCAGGTGCTGTGGGTCCTCCGGGTCATGCCCTCCGAGGAACGTGAAACTCCCCTCCCCTACCTGCCCGTGCAAGTACTTGACTACCCCAATGGTATCGTCACTCCCGAGCACCACCACCCCGGCTTTCAGGCGCTCGGCGGTGAAGCTCGTTGTCAGCCCGTAGAAGTCCGGCAGAACACGCTCGTGAGACTGCGTCAACATGGCCGGGACCGGATCGATCTTCGCACTGAAATCGAAGAGTTCGAAGCTACCAAGCGTCTTCCGCCATGGAGTATTCACCTGGTGGCCATCGATGTCGCTGTACGCGCTCACCGAGCCGTCGAGCACGAGCCGCGCCCCGACGAAAGCCAGGGCTCGCTCCCATGACATCCGGCTCTCCGCCGCCGCGTCTGGAGGCGTCCCATCGGCAAACGACGCCGCAAGGTCGACATCCGACCCTGCGAGGGCGAGGTCCAGTGTCTCTGTCGCCGTGCACATGGCAAACAGGAGCCCCCCGCCCTCCACGTAGCTCCGTATCGCTCCGGCCACCGCTTTCTTCAGCTCGGGTACATTGCCAAACCCGAACTCCGAAGCGACCGCTTCGTTCCGCTCCACCTCGTCTCGCAGCCAGGCCGAGCCCGCGTAGCTCAGATAGAACTTGGAGTACTGACCCGTGAAATCCTCATGGTGCAGATGAAGCCAGTCGTATTGGTCCAGGCCGTCGGTGAGCACCTCGGGATCCCATATACGCTCATACGGTATTCCGGCGTACTCCAGCGCCAGGGTCACCGCATCGTCCCACGGCGATGAGTTCGGTGGAGTATACACGGCGACCTCGGGTGCCTTCTCGAGGGGTACGGCTTCCATATTCGATTCCTCGATCTTCGCGCGCAGCGAAGCGAGGCCGCTCCCCGTCATCGTCTCCACCGTCACCCCGAGCAGAGCAGCGTTTCGCTGCACATGCTCGACGCCAGGGAGCAAGAAAGCCCCCCCCCGGTAGTTCAGCAGCCATTCGGCACGCTCACCCGAGGCAATGGCCTGGTATACCAGGCCGTAGGCCCGGAGGTGATTGGACTGCTTTCCGTCCATCGGTACGAGAAGCGTCTGACCGCTGCCCACGGCGGGACTGAGGACGACAACCGTCGCACACAGGGCCAGTATACGGAGCTTCACGCTCCCTTCCCTCCGGCTCGTGCCTCGACCAGCAGGCGCCTGGCGATAGGAGCCACGGCACTCTCCGGGTACTCGACAATCAGACGTTCCAGCCAGGCTATGGCTCGGGCCGGATCTTCCGCCCGATCAGCACGCGCGAGTTCCAGTAGGGCCCGAGGCGCCTCGGGTGACCCGGTCCAGCCGTCGACAATCGCGATTCGTACCATGCGAGCCTCCCTGTCCCACCCCGCCGCCTGGAGCTCCTGTGCCGCGAAGGACGCCATCCTCTCGCCGCCCGGTGTCCTCTCGGCGGACCACCGGGTGACCGAGCCGACCAGCGGCTCAGGATCGCTGGCGCCCGTGGCCGCAACGACTCCCCTGCCCAGTTCGACGAGGCCCGCAGAGTCTGCTCGCTCGACGAGTGCCAGGAGTTCCAGGGCTTCGATACGGACTCCCGGCTGGTCGGTCGGGACTCCAGCCGCGAGTTCGAGATGGACGCGGGCTGCTGTAGGTCGGCCAGCCAGGATCTCGACCCGGCCGAGAGCGGCCGCTTGGAGAGCCGCCTCCTCGACATCCGCAGGTGGAACGCCGGCGATTGCTGCCCGCGCCCGCTCCAGCCGCCCCCTCGCCAGCCACGCCAGTGCCGAGCTCACCGACATTTCCACCGCTACACGGGTTCGCTCGGGATAGTGAAGCAGGTGAGCCCTGAGCAGACTCTCTGCCCCCTCGGGGTCACCGGCCACCGTCAGCTCATGCAACCGCCGGAGAGACACCTCGTACAGGTCGGATCCGGGGTTCGTCTCCGAGATCAGGAGGGAGAACGAGGCTCGAGCCGCCTCCAGATCTCCCGCCTCGTATGAAAGATCGGCCTCGATAGCCCTCCAATAGCGAATTTCCTCATCCGAATTTGCCCGACTGACGAGGGATCTCGCGGCCCATGCAGCGCCCGCCAGATCGCCCGCATCTCTCGCTCGCGCCACGTAATCCCGCAAGACGTCCAGGGCCGCTGGCCCCGGCGTGTCTTCCACGAGACGCCCCACGATCTCCCGCGCCCAGGCTGTCTCGCCGAGGAGGAGCGCCAGTTGCAGCCCCCCTTTGTACTCGAGGATCGTGGACTCGGGACCAGAAATCTCCGTCCGAAGCGCATCCAGGGCTTCCTGCCGCTCCGCTGCGCGGTCACGGATTCCCCGCTCCACCGCCTCGACCCCCGGCTGGCCCCACGCCAGCATCGAGCGCCATTCCACCGCAGCTGCTGCGTAGGATCCCCGGTCCGCCTGCAAGGACGCCAGCTCCTGGACGAACACCCGATTCGACCCAATGGCCACCCGGCCTGCGGTAAGTGCATCGATTGCCCTCTCCTGGTCGCCCGCTCGAGCCCACAGGCCCGACAGTTCCAGGTATCCCGAGACGGCCGTCGGCTCCTCCATGATCCAGCGTTGGGCGACGCTCAAGGCGCTGTCTTGCAGCCCCGCGGCCTGGAGAGTGCGAATCCACACCTGCCGCAGGGCAGGAAGTCCTGAGTCGTCCGCCCGTACCGCTGTTTCCGCTCTGGACAGCGCCCGACCCGGCTCGCCGGCCCGTTCGGCCATCTGCGCGAGGAGCACGAGAGCGGATACCGATCGCGGCTGCTCATCGAGCAGGTGCTCGAGGGCGCGCATGGCCTCGTCCTCTCTGCCGGCTTGGTCGAGCCTCGTTGCGTGATCCAGGGCCCGCCTCTCGACGATGGCATCGGCTGGAGCCTCCTGGCCGAGGACCGAATCGGCCGTCCATGTCGTCATGGCCACAATGCCGGCCACAGCGCACCAGGCGACCCTCACGGGCGATCCTCATCGGTCTCGCCATTGAGGCGGTCGAAGTACTCGTATACCAGGAGCCGCTGCGCCGCAGTGAGCCCCTCCATAAGCGCCTCGTTCGGGTATGGATATCGAGGTCCCGTCTCTTCGGCTCCGTCGCCAGCCGGCAGCAGAGCGATCCGAGGCCTGGCCGTCGTCGCCTCGCGCCGGTTGGCGTCCCTCTCGTCCTTCTCGAGTGATCGCCCCGCATCCAGAAGCCTCCGAAACAGCTGCTCCTGGCGCGCAAGCGTCTCCCGATCCAGAGTCCCTGCCGTCATCCGACGAGCGATCTCGTCTGCTTCGGTCGCCAGCTCCGAGGGGCGGCTGCCGAGTTCCCGAGCTCCGGGGTCTCCGGCCAGGTCACGCAGCTGATCGGACACCGCCTCTTGCCTGGCCGCGAGCGACCCCAAGCGATCCTCAACGGACTGACCTCCCTGCATGAACAGGAACAGCTCGCCCGAGTCCGAGTTGAGTCCTGCCTGCTGCCTTCCCATACCGGCGAGCTGCTCCAGGGCTTCCTCCATCCCTGTCGCCGAGCTCGCTTCGGCCATCTCCCTCCGGCTGGCCATCAGAGAGCCGGCCAGGTCGCCCAGGGCCTCCATCGCCGCCTCCCCCTGCTTCACGGCTTCATTCCTTCTCGCCGCACCACCCGAAAGGCTCTCTCTCAATGCGTCCATCTCTCTACCGGCCCGCGCGGCGGCGGGGCCCGCGCGACGATCCATCAGGGCTGTCTTCCGGCCAGCCTCCGCCAGGGATTGAGAAAGATTGCCGAGTCCCTGTCGCACGGCCGCCTGACTTCCGGCCAGCTCGCCAGGGCGTGCGCCCGACTGGAGACTCTCCAATACCCGTTGCTGCTCTCGAGCCAGTTCGAGCGCCTCGGCGGCACCAGTCTCAACGGCCTCCATGGCCTCTGTTCTCCAATCCCTGGCCAACGATTCAGCTGCCGCGGCCAGATTCTGTTCCGCGCTCTCCATTTTGCTGGCTGCCGATCGCGCCTCCTGCGCGGGCGTGGGGCTGCTCTGTGACTCGCCACCCGCTTGCCGTGCCGCCGACCGCATGCGAGAAGCCGCCGATCTGGCCTCCCCGGCAGCCGCTCGTCCCTGATCAGCAGCTTCGGGGGCCTGCTGGGCATCCAGGCGCTCGGCAAGGTCATCCACCCGTTCCGCCAGTTCCTCCGCCTCCTCGGCCAGCCCTTGCTGCCGTTCCGCCCACGCCCCGTCGTGTCGATCGCCTTCCGCGACTTGCTCCTGTCGCTCCGCCAGGTCATCTGCCTTCTGGCGCACGCCCTCGAGGGACTGTTCCAGAGCCACCCTCTCCATGAGCCCCAGCGCCTGGTCGAGTCTCTCTTCCAGATCCGCGCTCTGCCGGGAGAACTCCTCGAGCGAACCGCGGAGATCGTCTCGGTCCAGGCCCCGCAGGGATGCTTCCAGCTCTTCGATTCTCTCTCGCAGTCCGGACTCCAGGATCTCCTGAAACAGCTCCTCGAGCTCTCCGAGGCGCCGCTGCAGGTCGGTATCGACGAGGGGCGACGCGTCAAGACCGGTCCGGGCCTCTCGTAGCTCCTCCTGCACACGCTCCAGGTCCGACTCGATCTCTCGCGCCTCGGCCAGGAGGTCCCGAGCCTCCTGCGTACCGCCGAAGTCCGCCCGGTCGGCCGCCTCCGTGCGTCGAGGCTCCGGAGTTCTGACCATGTTCCGGCGCTCAGCGTTGCTCGCTCCGTCGGAAAGCTCCCCGGCTCGCTCCCTCAGTGAGCGCGTTTGCTCGACCAGCATCTCCGCCCGCCGGGCTACTTCGTCCCTGATCTCGTCGAGGCCCGCAAGTCGAGCGCGAAAGGTGTCCGAAACAGCCTCGGCGGCGTCCGGGTTCGCGTCCCTCGCTCTCGCGAAATAGACGATCTCGTCCCCCGGGAGGAAGCCGGACGATTTCAGGTCAACGGTCGGTCGCAGCACCAGCCGGCGGGCACCACCACCGGTCGAAAGCAGCTGGTAGACGGCGGCATCAAGCCTGCCGCCCGGAGATTCCCTCCACCACTGAAGACCGACTTCAGCCAGTCCATGGTCGTCCCTCGCCTCGATTACCAGCGCAAGGACCCGGTCCATGCCTAACAATCGGTCTTCGCCCGGATACACCAGGGCCACCGTCGGGCGCTCGTCCGGCCTGACGAAGAGTGACATCGGAGGTGGGACCCGCACGCCGGGTACGCTATCCGTCGAGACCAGCCACCAGGTGAGACGGGCGCTGTCCGTCGCCACCAGCAAGCCCGTCGCCCGATCGACGTCCACCTCCAGGCCCACCGTGTCGATTCCGCTGTCCTGCTCCCGAATGAACCCCATGCGCTCGATCGGGTGATTCGTGCGGGCGGTGAACCCCAATCGAGTCCCGGCCGGGACTTCGAGTTGCGTGATGTGGCCGCTCACCCGGTTGGGAATCCGGCCCAGATACCCAGGGTACACCAACTCGACCTGTAGATCCGTAATCGTCAGCGGGTCGACTGGGACGACGGCAAACGTGTCGGTCACACACCCCCACTCGTCCTGCGCCCAGAAGCGTATGACCTCATCGACAGGATCGATCCGTGCGGCCGCCACTCCGTCGGTCACGGGTACCGTGTCCCAGCGCGTCGGCGTCCCGGGGCGGCCCTGTCCCAGCAAGACGTACGATCGGCCGACGGCCGTCACGACCACGTCGAAGCGGCCTCCGCGCAGGACCTCTCCACCCGCTGGGCTCAGGAGGAGAGGCGGCGGCGGCGGCGGAAACGTGACGGCCCATGGCCGCGAGAGAGTCGCGACCGTCCTCCAGGAAGACACGGGATTCTCAAAGGCCCCAGCGGCCAACGCGGCCAGCACCACACCCAAGCCGGGCAGCGCGACCCTGCGCGCGGCCCGTACGCGCCGGTTCGATCGCGGAAGGAGTTCTCTGGCTGTCCGCTCTCGCAGCGCAGCCGAGACCCGTACCCTGTGCAGGGTCGCCAGGCCCGCAGGTTCGAGTCCCTGCTCGCCAAGCTCGATCGCCCCGAGCAGTTGACCCCGGGCAAAGCCCCTGGCCCTCTCGATCTCCGACACCCTTCGGCGCAAGCGACAGGCGCGTACCGAAGATCCTGCCACCAGGCCTCCCGCCGCGATCGTGCCCAGGCCGAGGCATCCCAGCAGCATGGGGAGAGGGGATCCTCGGAGGACTAACCATCCCCCCGGCAACCGGCTGGCCAGGAGAACGATGGACAGCAATGGAACCGCGACG
>CAYWLF010000052.1:2895-12035 GCA_964458875.1 uncultured Gemmatimonadota bacterium | reverse complement strand
TCAAGATATGAATGGTATTGAGATCAAGAGCGCGGTTATCTCGACCGACAGCGCCGTTCGTGACCTGCTTCGGCAGGTCATCAACGGCGAATCGGAAAGCTCGGGCCTACAGATCGGGCTCGAGATACCGGTGCCCTTCACCGAAATCGACGACGCCAGGCTGGAACAACTCCGGCAGTTGAACCCGGAGCTGATCTTCCTGGACCTGGACGACGACCCGGTCATGGGTCTCAAGTTCGCCCAGTTCCTTGGTGAGGGAGCCCCCGGGCGCAGGATCATAGCCGTCGGGCCCACACTCACCCCAGAGCAGCTCCTTCAGGCCATGCAGGCGGGTATCTCGGAGTATCTCCAGAAACCTCTGTCCGAGTCGGATATCCATGAGGCGATCGATCGCCTGAGTCGGAAGCTCGGGAAGAAGGTAGACGATCGTAAGCGTGAGCCAGCTAAATTACTGGCCTTCTTCAGCCCGAAGGGCGGGACGGGTTCGACGTGCGTCGCGACGAACGTGGCCGTCGCGCTGCACCTGGTGACGCGCAAGAAGGTCCTGCTGGTCGACCTCGACCTCGAGCTCGGCGAGACGGCGCTCCTCCTGGGCGTCGAGCCGCGGTTCAGTTTCGTGGACCTCGTGCGGAATTTTCATAGAGTCGACGCGGGCCTTCTGGCATCCTATATCGAACGTCACGAGTCAGGGGTCGAGTTGTTGTCCGCCCCGTTCCATCCGGCCAAGGCCGAGACGGTCACGGGCGATCAGATACGGCAAATCCTGCACTTCTTGAAGCAGCACTACGACTACATCATCGTCGATACGTCGAAGTCGTTTTCTCCGCCGACGCTCGCGACGTTCGAGCAGGCTGACCAGGTCTACCTGATCACCAACGTCGATCTTCCCTCACTTCGCAATATCACGCGGTGCCTGCCTCTCCTCGAGCGCATGGGGACCGTGAAGGGCGACGCGTGGCTGCGGCTGGTGGTCAATCGATACCAGAGCAGCGACCCGATCACCCTCAAGGAAATCGAGAAGACACTTGGGCTACCGGTGTATTGGACGCTCGGCAACGACTTTGAGGCCGTCATGAGCTCCATCAACTCGGGCAAGCCCGTCGTCATGACCGAAAAATCCGCCTTCGCGCGCGACCTGAAGTCGCTTGTGTCGACCATGACCGGGATCACCCCCGAGCACGCCGACGGGAACGGTCTTTTCGGAGGTATCCGGAAGATCTTCGGTTCGAAGAGCAGCAAGAAGAGTGAGGCCAGATGAACGAGCCCAGCAGCCCGGACGCGGACGTGAATGGACCGAACGAGGTCACAGAGACGGGCGTGGCCCTGCCGTGGGGCAGTGGTGACGATGAGAGTTCGCTGAACACACCCCGCCGGGCACCCGGTGAAGAGCAGGATTCAGGCCTCATGCAGGAGATCAAGGTGCGGGTGCACCGCCAGCTCCTCGAGCGGCTGAACCTGTCGAACATCGACGCGTTGGACAAAGCCCAGGTCGTGGAGGAGATCCGAAAGGTCGTCCACGACTTGCTGGCGCGAGAGGCCACGCCGCTCAATTACGACGAGCGCGAGGACCTGGTCACTCAGATCCTCGACGAGATCTTCGGTCTCGGGCCGATCGAGCCGCTCCTCCAGGACCCGACGATCTCCGACATCCTGGTCAATACCCATCGCCGGGTCTTCATCGAGCGCAACGGGCGAATCGAGAAGACCGAAGTTCGATTCAAAGATGACCGACATTTACTTCAGATCATCGATCGAATCGTCTCGGCGGTGGGACGCCGAATCGATGATTCGTCTCCGATGGTCGATGCTCGCCTGGCGGACGGATCCCGCGTCAACGCGATCATTCAGCCACTCGCGCTCGACGGTCCGCATCTCTCCATTCGTAAGTTCAAGAAGGACGTACTCTCGGCCCCTGACCTGCTGCGGACCGAAACGCTGACGCCCGCCATGCTGGAGCTCTGCCAGGGAATCGTGAAATCGCGACTTAATGTGCTCATTTCGGGTGGTACGGGTGCCGGTAAGACGACTCTCCTGAACATGTTGTCTGAGTCTATTCCGGCGACCGAGCGCATTGTAACGATCGAGGACTCTGCCGAACTCCAGCTCAGGCAGCCGCATGTTGTTCGCCTGGAGACGAGGACCGCGAACGTCGAGGGGGCCGGCGCGGTCTCCCAGAGACACCTGCTGATCAATGCCCTGCGCATGCGTCCGGATCGGATCATTATGGGTGAGGTCCGGGGCGCCGAGGCCGTGGACATGCTGCAAGCCATGAACACGGGACACGACGGATCTCTGACCACTCTCCACGCGAACAACGCGCGAGACGCCTTGGCGCGCCTGGAGACGATGATTTCCATGGCCGGGCTCAATCTCCCGGAAAAGGGAATGCGGCAGCAGATCGCGAGCGCCATCAACGTGCTAGTCCAGGTCGAGCGCCTGTCCGATGGTCAGCGCAAGATCGTGTCGATCTCGGAGATCACGGGAATGGAAGGCGACATCATCACGATGCAGGACGTCTTCATCTACGACCGCGAGGGAGTGGACGAGGCCGGCAACGTGATCGGGAAATTCAGGGCTACGGGCATCCGGCCGCGCTTCACGGACCGCATGCTGGCCTACGGAGTAGAGCTTCCCGTTTCCCTGTTCTCCAACATAGACGGCTGACGGAGGGTCTCTCATGCTGGATTTCCTACCTCCGAACTGGCTTCCAGCCCTCGTCGTGTTCCTGGCGGTTGGGATGGCCGTGGTTTCGCTGGCCTTTCTGGCGGAGAGTCTCAGGGAAGTGCGGCGGCGGCGTGACTTCCGCCGACAACTGGAATCCGTCACGGGGAAGGACGGCGCCGGTGGCGAGTCGCTGACGACATCGGTCGTGAGAGCCGGAGAGGAGGAGTCGGCGTTCGACTCCGTCCTCACCGTCCTGCCTCAGGTGCGAGACCTGAAGGTCCTCCTGGAACAGGCGGATCTGAATTGGACGCCCGCGACTTTCATCACGATTTCGGTCGGCCTGGCGGCGGCGCTGGCATCCAGCGCCTACATTCTGGCGCAGAATCCGGTTGCCGTCACCGCGGCAGCACTCGCCGGCCTCTGGTTCCCCGTCATGTATGTGAAGCGCCTCAAGAACAGGCGAATTCGAAGGTTCGAGGAGCAGTTTCCAGAGGCCATCGACCTCCTGGGGCGTTCAATGCGTGCCGGACACGCGTTTCCGACCGGGCTGAAGGTGGTTGCTGAGGAGTCACAAGAACCCATGGCGGCCGAGTTCAGGCAGATATTTGACGAGCAGAAGTTCGGCTTGCCGCTGGAAGATTCGTTGCTCGGGCTCGCCGATCGCATCGATCTGGTGGACGTCCGGATCTTCGTCACGGCGATCTTGATCCAGCGCGAGGTGGGAGGCAACCTGGCCGAGATACTCGACAAGATCTCGTACACGATCCGTGAGCGATTCACTCTGCAGAGACAGATTCGGGTCTACACGGCACAGGGGCGCCTGACAGGGTACATACTCGCGGCCCTCCCAATCCTGCTTGGCCTGGCGATCACGGCTCTGAATCCCACGTATATGGCGATCCTGTTCGAGGACCCGATGGGGAAAGTGCTGATCGCGGCGGCGGCAGTGCTTCAGTTCCTCGGATTCGTCCTGATCCGCCGCATCATCGATATCGAGATCTGATGGTTACCATCGTCGCTGTTCTGATAGCCGTTACTGCTATTCTCGGGGTCATCGCGATCGCCGAGCTCGTTCCCGCTCGAGACCGCTCGGTGGGCAGGCGTCTCCAGGAATTGCAGGACGTCGCCGCGAACCGCGGCGTCGGACAGCGAAGACGCCGCCAGGCGAACCGGGAGCAACTCGAGGTCTGGCTTCAGGGTTTCGGCGAGAGGGTAGCCAGCGGTCGAAAGGACCTGTTCGAAACCCGCCAGAAGCTAGTCCGGGCCGGCTACCGGAACCAGGACGCGGTCCCGATCTTCTACTCCCTTCGGGTCCTGCTGTTGGTGGTGGGAGCGATCCTGATTCTCGCTATGCTCCCCACGCTCCAGGGGAGGGACATGGTCATCTGGATCGTCGCTGGCGCGGCCATCTTCTGGATGCTCCCCTCGGGCTTCCTGAGACGGAAGATCCGAATCAGACAGAAGGAGATGCAGCGATCTCTTCCCGACGCCCTGGACATGCTCGTGGTCTGCGTGGAGGCGGGGCTCGGTCTAAACCAGGCTCTTGTTCGCGTCTCGGATGAGATCGAGAACATGAGCCCGATACTCTCCGAGGAGCTGCAGATCGTGAACCTCGAAATGCGAGCCGGGACGCCTCGAGAGGATGCGCTGCGCAATCTCGGAGAGAGAACGGATGTCGCGGATCTCCGGGGGCTCGCCACCATGCTGATCCAGACGGATCGCTTCGGTACGTCGATCGCCCAGGCGCTCCGCGTCCATTCTGACACCCTGCGTGTCAAGCGCCGGCAGAGGGTGGAAGAGGCTGCGGCGAAGACGACGATTAAGCTCGTTCCGCCGCTCGTGTTCTTCATTTTTCCCGCAATTTTCGTCGTGGTCCTTGGCCCCGCCATGCTGCACCTGATGAACGAGCTCGGGGGCGTCGTCTAGTGAACCGCGTGGCCGTTCAGAACACCTCCCGGGATGGTATCGAACTCGGGAGGAAGGTCGGCGTGGCGAACACCTTCTGGACACGCTTGAAGGGATTACTGGGAGCCCCTTCCCTTCAGCCCGGCGAGGGAATGCTGATCGATCCCTGCCAGGCCGTGCACATGTATGGAATGAAGCAGGCTCTTGACGTCGCTTTCCTGGGGACTGAATCCCGGGTCATCGCGGTCTATCATGACCTTCGGCCCGGTCAGAGATCCAAGTATCACGGCAAGGCCAGACAGGCCCTTGAACTGCCCGTCGGCACCCTGCGGGAGACAGATACGCGCGTCGGAGACCGGCTTCTCGTTCAGCCGGTGTCAGGCGACTGGCAATCGAGCGACGGAGATAACGATGACCGATAGCATGCCGCAGGACTCGACGCTCACCGCTCCGCAGGGCCGGACCCAGCCGATTCCGTCGCCTCCGGTGACCACTGCGGATACCGGGCTGACTCCGGGATTGATCTCGGATCTCATTCTGAAGGCGCTGTACAATCTCGGGGCGCGGACGGGTGATGAGCTGCGAGCCTTCGTTCGACTTCCGTTCGGCATCCTGGACGAACAACTGGTGGACTTGCAGCAGCGCCGTCTCATCGAGGTTCGCGAGGGGGGCCAGAGCCGAGTCACGTATACGTTCGACCTGACCGGCGAAGGCCGGAGTCGGGCCCGTGACTCCATGGACGTGAACGGCTACGTCGGGCCCGCGCCGGTACCGCTATCACAATACGGCCGCTGGGTCGAGAATCAGTCGGTCCGCGACGTGCAGGTCACCGAAGAGACGATCCGGCAGGGTTTCTCGCACCTGGTATTCGAAGACTCGTTCCTCGACCAGCTCGGCCCGGCCATCAATTCCGGACTCTCCCTCTTCCTGTACGGCCACGCGGGAAACGGCAAGACGACGATCGCCGAAGCCATCTCAGGCATGCTCGGAGGACACGTATACATCCCGTGGGCCCTGGAGGTCGAGGGCCAGATCATCGTCCTCTACGACCCGGTGTATCATCACCTGGTGACTGGCGAGGACAGCGGAGGCGATGATCCGCTGGCGACCAGTTCTCTGTTCCTCGATGGACAGCAACACGACGACCGCTACGCCGTGATTCGGCGCCCTGTAGTATTCGTGGGGGGAGAACTCACCCTCGAGTTTCTCGAGTTGCAGTATGACCCACAGACCCGGGTTTATCAGGCCCCGCCACACGTCAAGGCGAGTGGGGGCGTGTTCATCATTGACGACTTTGGCCGGCAGCTCGTGCGTCCGCGAGACCTGCTTAATCGCTGGATGGTTCCGCTCGAAAAGCGTATCGACTACCTCGCGCTTCGAAACGGCTACAAGTTCCCGGTTCCGTTCGACTGCCTGGTGATCTTCTCCACGAACTTGAATCCGCTGGAACTCGTGGACGAAGCGTTCCTGAGACGTATCCGCTACAAGATCATGGTCGAGAGTCCGAATCGGGCGCAGTACGAAGAGATCTTCCGGCGCTGCTGTGATTCGAACGAGATCCTTTACGAGACGACAAGGGTCGACCACGTGTACAAGGCGTTCTACGAGCGACTCAGGATGGCCCCGCGCGGCTGCCATCCAAGAGATATCGTAGACACGGTGTGCAACATCGCGAAGTACGAGAACACGCAGCCATCCCTGTCCATCGAGCTGCTCGACCGAGCCTGTCGCTCCTACTTCCTGGACGTACCCGGTGCAGGGTCCGTTGTCGGCCAGTATTCACTGGGCGACGAAGACTAGGCGTGAACCGGCGATCAGACCAGATTCTCCGGTGGCTGCTGCCCACGCTCGGTGGGCTGCTCGTCATCGCCGCGTACGCGTTCCCCCTCCTTCTCCGCGGACCGCTTCTGTTTGCCACCGATGGCGATCCGGGGCGCCACATCCGTCTCGGTAGCTACATGCTCGAGACTCGCACCATCCCGCATGTCGACCTCTTCTCCCACACCATGCGCGGCGAGCCGTTCATCCCGTTCGAGTGGCTCTCAGAGGTGATATTCGCCGGGGCTCACTCTCTCGCCGGTCTGGCGGGAGTGGCCCTCGTCGCAAGCGTGCTGTTTGCCACCACCGTCGGACTGGTCTATGTGACCATGACACGTGCCGCCATCCCGAGTCTGTTCGCGTTCCCGTTCGCCGCTATCTCCATGGTGCTGCAGGCGGTCCACCTACACGCCCGGCCACACATGTTCACTACGTTGCTCGTGGCGGCATTCAGCTTGCTGCTCCTGGAGGCCAGGCGAAGCGAGCGCACCGGACTCCTGCTTTGGTTGCCGTTGTTGATGTTGATATGGGCGAACCTGCATGGGGGTTTCCTGGTCGGGTTCATCCTCATCTTCTTGTTCACGGCCGACGCCTGGTTCAGCCGGTGGAGGAGCGCGGAAGTGCGGGGCGCGCGATATGCCGAGCGACTGACGGGAATCCTGGGACTCTGTTTCGCCGCTTCATTGCTTACTCCGGGGGGACTCGAACTCTGGCCACACACGCTGGGGTACCTGGGTGAAGATTGGCTGGTAGCTTTCACTCAAGAGTATACGTCACCCGACTTCCACGACCCGCTCATGAAATTCTTCCTTGCTGTCCTGATGTCAGGGGTGGCCCTGCTCGCGTTGCTGAGAACTCGGGTGGACCTTCTCGGCCTGGGAACCTGGATCCTCTTCGCGGCTTTCGCTCTTCACTCGGGACGCAACGTCCCCCTGTTTGGCGTCTTGGCCGTGCCTTGGATGTCAATCTGGTTCCTGAGACTTGTTGAGCAGGAAGCCAGCAAGTTGACTGTTCTGAGTCGGTTCATGGCTAGCAGTCGGAATGTTGCGCGAGTGGAAGCCTCGTTGCCCGGTTGGCCAATCGTCCTGGTTGGGCTTGCTCTCGTGAGTGGGGCAGCCCTGAGGCAACCTCAGAGCGGGAAGTACGCGTTCGCGGCGGACGTGTTTCCCGTAAGCGCCGTCGACCATTTGCGCGACAGCGGTTTCGTGCCGCCGGGACCGCTGTACAACGAGTTCGGCTGGGGCGGCTACTTGCTGTACGCCTGGCCTGGCCTGCCAGTGTTCATTGACGGTCAGACGGATTTCTACGGCGAAGCGTTGACCCAGGAATACGTGCGCCTCCGAGCCCTCAGACCTGACTGGAAATCGCTCCTTGAGAAGCACGGAATTCGTTGGATCTTGATCCCTCCCAACGCTCCACTCGCTGAAGGACTTCGCCTTCACAGCGATTGGACCTCGTTCTATGCAGACAGCGTTGCAGTTGCCTTCGTTCGGAACTCCGGGTCCCCAGCCGTCTTGGATTGACCGGGCGTGCGCGAGTCAGGGCCAGATCTCCGATCGGACCGCTCCCTAGCCCCGCTACTGCCATATGTAGTGGTCGTTGGCCTCTTCGTCCTTTCGGCCGCAGTCGTTGAATTCGCGTTGGGCTACTCCGACCTTCTCGATCTTCACTTCTATTCGCCGAAGATACTTGCCGGGCTCGCCCTCTACTTCCCTTTTCTCGTGTTGTACCACGCCACGTATACCACTTTCGTCGAGAAACAGAGTGTCCTGAGCAAGCAAACGTGGAGATCGTTCAGGAAGCGACACCTGTCTCCGAGAAGGGCGCTGTCGGCCGTACTCCTGCTCGGCCTTCTTGGTCCGTTGATGAGCACTTTCGTCAGCTACAAGGCAGCGATCCCCCATATCAACCCGTTCTCCTGGGACCCCAGCTTCCTTGCCCTGGACTACTGGCTGCATGGCGGCGCTCATCCGTGGAAACTGCTCTTCCCCTGGTTCGGCAGTCCGACGGTCATCAGCTTTTTGGATTCAGTCTACGTTATGTGGTTCCCCGCGCTGGTCATGACTGTGGTCTGGCTGGCGTGGAGCGGGCCGGGGCCCCTCCGCAGCCAGTTCTTTCTTGCATATGCGCTCACCTGGATCGTTCTCGGAGTGGGAGTAGCAATCGCACTCTCGTCGGCGGGTCCCTGTTACTACACCGAAGTGGTGGGCGCTCCGAACCCCTATGAGGACCTGCTATCGCACCTTTCAACAATCGACCAGACTCGACCGCTGGCTGCTCTCGACGTCCAGAGCATACTGTGGACCGACTACACCGGGCTGGCAGAAGACGGCATCGAGGGGATATCAGCGATGCCAAGCCTGCACGTTGCTATGGCTACTCTCATGGCTCTGCTGTATTTCCGTGTGCACTATCTGGCGGGCCTGGCGTCGACCGCTTTTGGCGTGCTCATCTTCCTCGGGTCGATTATGCTCGGTTGGCACTACGCGGTTGACGGATACTTGGCCGCGGTGTTGGTCGTGCCTCTGTGGTGGATATCAGGACGAGTTCAGGCGGCGATCGCAGCATGATGCCGACCGGTAGCCGCGTCCACGCGGTTCTCTCCGGAGCCTTGCTCCTCCTGGCGGCCTCTGCATCTCACGGTACCTCGCAAGCCACTAGCCCCCCGACCATTGCACGCGTCCACTACGGCGGCGGCGGCGACTGGTATGCGAACCCGTCCAGTCTCCCGAACCTTCTCAGCGAGATCGGTC